>JAVEVZ010000077.1:0-10782 GCA_034004805.1 Spongiibacteraceae bacterium
CTAGGGCGCCACATGCTGCTGCCCTTCTACACCATTGGCCATTCCACGCGCACCATTGGGGAATTCGTCGCGCTGCTGCAATCGGCAGAGGTAACACAGGTGATTGATATCCGCGCGATTCCCAAATCCCGGACCAATCCGCAATACAACCTGGAAACCCTGCCCGGGCACCTGGCCCCGTTCCAGATCAACTACCGGCAGATTCCCGAACTGGGCGGCCTGCGGAGCAAGCGCAGCGCGGTCCCGCAGGCATTGAATGGCTTCTGGGAAAATCGCAGCTTCCACAACTATGCCGACTACGCGCTCAGCGAGCCATTCCGCGCGGGTCTTGAACAGCTGATCGCACTGGGACGACGCGGGCGCTGCGCCATGATGTGCTCCGAGGCAGTCTGGTGGCGCTGCCACCGGCGCATCGTCGCCGACCATCTCCTCGCACGCGGCGAGACCGTCTTCCACCTGATGGGAAGGGACCGCATCACGCCGGCAAAGCTGACTGACGGCGCCCGGGTCAGCGGCGATGGCACGGTGAGCTATCCACCGCAGGATGCGCCCGGCAATTCACAGCCACCCGGCCAGTAACGGCCGGGCCACAGCCCGCGCTGAGACCGGCGTTCGCGGCAGGAGCAGCTACGGCCCGCCCTCAACGGTGACGCGTACCGGCATCCACCGGTTGGTGATACGTTCCACGTAACCCTCCTCGCGCAGCGTCTCGAGCACCGCATTCAGGCGCTGCAGCAGCGCGGGCTGGTCCCGGGCGACAGCCAGCGCAATAGGCTCGGAAGTCAGCGGCCGGTAGAGACTCATCAATGAACGGTATTCCGGCCGGGTGGCGATATACCAGCTGGTGGGCGCGTCGTGAATAAAGCCGTCGATGGCGCCCGCCATCAGCGCTCGCAGGCCCGCCTCGGCGTCCGCATAGGCCACCGCGTCGCGGCCGCCATTCAGGGTCATGACATACGCTTCGCCGGTGCTATCGCGCTCATAGCCCAGGCGGATACCCGGCGTCATCAACGCCCGCGGCGCGCCCAGGCGTGCGGCATCGGCGACGCGGATAATGGCCATCTGCGCCAGCACCAGATAGGGTTCGGTAAACGCAACCCGCTGGCGCCGCTCATCGGTCACTGTAAGACCCGACATCGCCATATCCACCTGTCCCGCCTCCAGCGCAGGCAGCAGCGCGTCCCAGGCCATGGTTTTGAGCACCAGGCGCTGGCCCAACTGCGCCTCGACGCCCTTGAGCAGGTCCACTTCAAGACCGCGCAACTCGCCGTCCTGCTCAAACACTATCGGTGGATAGTTGGCAGCCGTCGCCACGATGAGTTCCGGCTTCTGCAGCGCATCGGCACAGACCTGCGAGACGAGCAGTGCTGCCAACAGCGACACGAACACTGCGCACTTTTTTATTGCCCTTATCATGTCGATCTCCCGAGAGTTTCTGTTTCTGACAATCCGCTAGGTAGTTCTACTTATTACCTGCAGCCAACACGCTACCTACAATCGAGACCAGACCCGTTCGCGGCCATCACCTTAACCTGATGGATCAGAGGATGGATCAGCGATTAGTTCGGCGCACAGCTCGGCCATAAGTATTATTACGCTAAGTAAAAGAGCGAATGCCCCACCCGGTAAATCGCCCCTACTATCGTCACCAGAAATGCAGCAGTCACCAGGAGGACTCTACTGATGTTGGTTTTGTCACGACGCCTCGGCGAAACATTGATTATCGGCGACGACATCAAGGTCACGGTACTCGGTATCAGCGGCAACCAGGTACGCCTGGGTATTGCAGCGCCCAAGGAGGTCAGCGTGCACCGCGAAGAAGTGTACCGGCGCATCCAGGACGAGCAAACCGAAGACGGCAACCAGACGTTTATCGCCGCAAGCTGAACACCGTATACGCGTCGCGCTGCACTCATGCGGCGCGGTGCGTTTCCATATCCGGCAAACAGCAGGTGAAGATTGCACCGCCCTCCGGATTAGGCCGGTGCTCAATGCTGCCGCTGTGGGCCTGAACGATGGACTGGCAGATGGCCAGGCCTATTCCCATCCCGTTTGCCTTGGTGGTGAAGAAGGGCTGAAACAGTTTCGGCTCGGCTTCCGCGCTGACACCCGGGCCGCGATCCACCACTTCGAAACACACTCGCGAGTCGCGCTGGTGCGTCGCAACGATGACGCCCATGGCACCGTGTTTTGACTCCAGCATCGCCTCCATCGCATTGCGCACCAGATTCAGTGCCACCTGCTGGATCTGTACCGGGTCCGCCCAGACCAGGGGCAGGTCGTCGCTGGTTTCCAGATGCACGGCGATATCGTTGACCCGCGAGTCCACCTCGGCAAGCGCCACCACATCCTGCAGTAGCTGATTGATGTCGACGGCGCGCCGCCCGGCGTCGGGCTTTTTGACGTAGCCGCGCAGGCGCTGGATAACATCCGACGCCCGCACCGCCTGAATATCCAGTTTTTCAAGCAGTTCCGCCAGGCGCGGCAGGTCCGGCGGGTCCTGCAACAGCAGGCGTTTGCCCACCCGCGCGTAGTTGGCCACCGCGGTCAGCGGCTGGTTGACCTCGTGGGCAATGCCCGCCGCCATTTCCCCCGTGGTGCTGAGGCGCTCGATATGCGCGAGATACTGGCGCTGGGTTTCCAGTTCTTCCCGGGCCTGGCGCAGGGCCTCCTCCCCCGCGATCCAGGCGCTGATATCGCGCAGCACCATGACGGCCCCGCCCTCGGCGCGCGGGGAGCAGGTCATGGATACCGGCAGCAGCTCGCCGTTGCGGCAGCGCACCAGTTCCATATCGCTGTCGAACCGCTCCCCCAGCCGGTAGGCGCGATAGGCAAAGGAGCGTTCCTCCTCCACCACCCCGCCTTCATCCACATCGAGCAGGCGCAGCGTGAACAGCCATTCACCCAGCGCATCCGCTTCGGACCAGCCCACCATGGCTGCGGCCGCGGGGTTGATCAGGGTGATGCGGCCATCCCGGTCGAGGCCGATGATGCCCTCGCTGATGGCATTCAAAATCTGCTGATTTTCGGCTTCCAGTTCTTCGTTGCGGCGCGCCAGCTGACGCTCCAGACGGTGGATCTTGATATGGGTGCGGACCCGCGCCACCACCTCGTCGGCCTGGAAAGGCTTGGCGATATAGTCGACACCGCCCAGCGCGAAGCCCTTGACCTTGGAACTGCTGTCGCCCAGAGCGGAGAGAAAAATAACCGCGATATCGCGGGTCCGCGGATCATCCTTGAGGTGCTGACAGACAGCGAAGCCGTCCATCTCCGGCATCATGATGTCGAGCAGCACCAGTGACGGGCGCACCCGGCGGGCAATGGACAGAGCGGTCTCGCCGCTGTTGGCAATCAGCAGCCGGTAGCCGCAGTCCTGCAGCGTCTTGTACAAAATCTGCAGGTTGGTGGGGTTGTCGTCCACCAGCAGTACCTGTTCGAGCGCACCTGCCTGATTGTCCTGTATCACCAACAATCCCTATGCGGTTGCCTGGCTGGATGCCAGCAGCTGACGAAAACCTTCGAGATCAAATCGGGCGAGGCGTTGCGCCAGCTGCAGGGCCAGCTCAGGGCAGCATTGGGGCTCGCGCTCCAGCCGTCGAACCAGGCGCTGCAGGCGCTCCACGTCACCGCTGGCCAGCGCATCCTGCAGGGCCTCGCTCATGGCGCCTGGCAACGGCACTACCGAGGCCGCGGCAGCGCTCGCCGGCGCATGAGTGACAGGCCCGTCCGCGCTGCCAGCGGCCGCGGTTACCGAAGCCGCGATCAAGGGCAGCGTGAACTGAAAGCGCGTGCCGTGCGCCGCGCTGACCTGCAACTGTAAATCGCCGCCCATCGCCTTGACCAGACGTACACTGATGGCCAGACCCAGGCCCATCGCGCCGGTGCCATGGCTGGAAAACGCTTCGTAGATATCGCGCTGCGCCTGTGCGTCCATCACCAGCGATGCGGCGCCAAGCACAAAGTCCAGCGCTCGCCCCTCAGGCTGCACGCTGATGGCAAGCTCGATAGAACCCTCTGCCGTGTCGCTGACCAGGCGCAACAGAATACTGCGCAACACGTACCCGAGCTTGTCGACATCGAGCTTGATCTGCGCCGGTACGGTCTCGTCCAGCGCGAGCGTCACCTGCAGCCCGCGGGGCATCGCCTCGGCCGCGGCATCCCGCACCTCGGCCTCGGCCAGCTCCCTCAGCGACGCAGGCTGCAGGTTCAGTCGCAGATCCCCCGCGTCGGTGCGCGCGAAATTGAGCACCTCGTCGATCAGCGCCAACAGACGCCGGCCACTGTGCTCGATGGCGAGTACCTGCTCGCGCTGTTCAGCGGGCAGAGTGTCAGCCCGCAACAGCAGCTGGCTGTGGCCCAGTATGCCGTTCAGTGGCGTGCGCAGTTCGTGACTGATATTGGACAGGAAGCGGCTCTTGGCGCGACTCGCCTCCTCCGCCGTCTGGCGCGCGCCCACCAGCTCGCGCTCCATCTCCTTGCGCACCCCCACATCGGTCACGGTGCCCAGCGCCCGCAAGGCGCCCCCTGCCGCGTCCCATTCGACCACACCACCGCGACAGTAATACCAGCGGTACTGATCGTCGGCGGAACGCAGGCGTACCTCCAGGCCCTCGCCCAGCTCGTTGTTGCGCAGTCGCAATACCGCGCGATTCCACTCTACGATGTCCTGCGGATGGCAGCGGTCGCGGATCGCGTCCAGGGGATAGGTGCGGGCCTTGCCCTCCAGCCCCAGTTTTTTCACAAAGGCATCGCTGAGGCGGATCGTGCCGCGGGTCAGGTCGACATCCCACAGATAGTTCAGCGACGCATCCAGGGCCATGCGAAAGCGCTGCTCGCTGAGGCGCAATTCGGCCTCGTAGCGACTGCGCTCGACAATCATCTGGTTGGCATCCCGTGCGATCGCCTCGAATTCGCGATAGGGCAGTCGGGCGGGATCGATCATGGTCGACTCCTGGCCCGCCGCGGCAAACAAGCGCTGAAACCGCTGGAAACCGATCCGACTGTGCGCCGCCAGCCGGTGCGCAACCAGCAGCGCTAGCAGCACCAGCGCCGCCACGATCAACAGGATGCTGCCGGTATGGCGCTTGACGCGCTGTGCCAGCAACTGGCGCTGCCGATCCACCTCGGTATTGAGCTGCGCCGTGCGGAAGGTCGCGCCGATAATCCAGCGCCAGTCGTTGAAGCCGGTGACAAAACTGATGCTGCGCGCCGGCGTCGAACCCTCGCCGGACAGCTCGTAGAACTCCACAAAATCGCCGCCGGACTTTTCCGCGGCAACCAGTTGGGGAGGCAGCACCGGGTTGCCCAGGGCGTCGGTCTCGCGCCCCAGAAACTGGCCGTTGTTGTCGGCATCAAACGGGTTGACCAGCTGAACACCATCATAGGTATTGATAAACAGCGCGACGCTACCCGCCCTGGCGGACTCCCCGGACAGCTGATCAATAATCTCCCGTTGCGTCTGAGCCAGAACCTCCTGGGGAAAACCACTGGCCAGCACACCAAGGCGTAGGCCGGGCAGGACCTCGACATAACTCACCACCCGGTGCAGCCCCGCGCCCAGGGGCTCCCACGGGCGCCAGCTGTCGATGAATTTGCCGCCGCCTGCCTGCGTCGACTCCAGCACCCGGTCCAGCCACAAGGTGTCCGACGACGAAACGGCGGCGGCAGTCAGCAGCTGCTCGGTATCAAGGTCGATCAACTGCAGCGAAACCCCGCCGGGCATGCGAACGGCCGTGACCAGGCTGGTGGCGCGATTCAGCGTCTGCTCCCGATTTCCCGCGCCGTCAACCGCACTCTCCAGCATCTCCCGGGCACCTGCTACGCGGCGCTGCAGTTCATCCCGCAGGCGCTGCTCAATGCCCGCCTGCCGCGACGCGATGGCATCGCGCAGGTGATAGACCTCGCGCTGCAGAAACAACTTGCGGGTGTCGATGTGGGTGTCCAGCCAGAGCTGGCTGTCACGTTCGAAACGGGCGTACTCATCGGCGATCCACAGATACCCCAGCACCAGGGCCGGCACCACGGCCAACAGCACGAGGCTGGCCTGGTACCGCTGGCTGAGGCTGTGTTTGATGCCCATTGCCGGAATTCCTGTCACGCTAAGCTGTTATTGTTGTTTATTGTTAGTTGGAGTGAGCCCAGCATCGCAGGCTAGACTTTGCCGCGACACAGGGATATAGGTAAATGTACCAAGCAATCATTCAGCATCGCCAGCCAGGTATAAAACCGTGACACAGGATAGATCACCCCAGGTTTACCTGGTCGAAGACGACGAAGCCGTGCGCGAATCCTTGCAGCTGGTGCTGGAGTCCGTGGGCCGATCCGTGCAGCCCTATTCCAGCGCCGCCCAGTTTCTGGAGCACTGGAATCCCGAGATGGCGGGCTGCCTGGTGCTGGATATCCGCATGCCCGGCATGAACGGCATGGAGTTGCAGCGCAAGCTCAACGAGCTCAACTGCATGCTGCCGATCATCTTCGTCACCGGCCACGGCGACGTGCCCATGGCGGTGGAAGCGATGCAGCAGGGCGCGGTCGATTTCGTCCAGAAGCCGTACCGCGAACAGGAGCTGCTGGACAAGATCGACAACGCGCTGGCGCTGGATGCGCAGAACCGCGAGTCTCTGCAGCAACGCCAGGAAATCCTTGCCCGTATCGAGAGCCTTACCCCACGCGAGCGCGATGTCATGGATCTGATGATCGTCGGCAAAGCCAACAAAGTCATCGCCATCGACCTGGATATCAGCCAGCGCACCGTGGAGATTCACCGCGCCCGGGTGATGGAAAAGCTGCACGCCAACTCGCTGGCGCATCTGGTGCGCATGGCGCTCGCCGCAAACCCCGACTGGACCAGTCCTGATCACTGAGGCCGGGCGGTGCCACCCAGCAGATCGTCCAGGCGCTTCAATATCTGCAGCAGCGGATCCGCCCGCGCATCGCCGGCGAAATACAGCGTACCCATGGCCTCGATACCGCTGGCGGTCGGCAGCGGCAGCCGCCCCTCCACCAGCGCCCCCAGCCGCGGCAACAGGACAAACTGCAGCCACTCGGGAAAGCTCAGGGTGTCGACGCAGAACGGCAGCTCACTTTCCAGGCGGTCAGCGCGAGGCAGGATGCAGGACCACGCGTCGCAGTGGTGCAGCGCGGCCTCCAGCTCAGCGAGCAATGCAGCCAGCGCTGCGTGGTCATCGTTCATTCAATCGGCCTCTATCACGCGCCGGAATGGCGGCAGCGCATCCAGCAGCGCGCGCCCGTAACGGCGTTTTAGCACACGGCGGTCGAGAAGACTGACCACCCCCTCGTCGGTTTCGGTGCGCAGCAGCCGGCCACTCGCCTGTATCAGCCGCAGCGAGGCGTCGGGCACGGATATCTCCATAAAGGGATTGCCACCGCGCTGCTCGATCCACTCCGCGATTGCCGACCCCACGGGATCATCGGGCACCGCAAACGGAATCTTGGCAATCACTACATGCCGGCAGTAACTGCCCGGCAGGTCGATGCCTTCGGCAAAACTGGCGAGCCCGAACAGCACCGAGCCTTCACCGGCGTCGATGCGCTGGCGATGCGTATCCAGCAGCACCTGCTTGGCGGCGCGCCCCTGCACCAGTATGCGCTGCTGCCAGTCCCCGGGCAGCCCGGCATACACGTCGTCCATCTGCCGCCGCGAGGAAAACAGCACCAGCGACGCTTCGTCGCCGCGCAGAATACGCGGCAGCAGCTCGACGATTTCCGCGGTGTGCGCCATGGCATCGGCGGGGTCGGAGCGCATGGCCGGCAGGCGCAGCTCGGCGCGTTCGGCATAGCGAAAAGGGCTGGCGACGGCGAGAAACTGCGTGTGGGCCGGCAGGCCCAACTGCGTCTGCAAGCGCTCGAAGCGGCCCAGCGCGCGCAGGGTCGCCGAGGTCAGTACGGCGCCGTGACAGCGCTGCCACAGTGGCTGGGCCAGCGCGCCGTCCGCCTGGATGGGACTGGCGTGCAACTCCAGGTCCAGAGCGCCACCGCTCCCCTCCACCACCGCCACCCAGCGGGCCCGGGGCGGGTTCTCCTCGGCGCCGTCCACGGCATAGACCTGCCACAGCGCCAGCGCCGACGACACCCGGCTGTGGATCAGACCGAATGCGGGGTACCACTGCTCCAGCAGCGTCCTGGGCACCGGCGTATCGAGTTCGTCGAGACGACTCTCCAGCGCCCCCAGTACGCGCTCCAGCTGGGCGGCCAGGGCCTGGTATTCCAGCACCAGCTGCTGCGCCTGCTCGCGCAGGGAGGCCGGCACCACCCCGTGGGGAAAGCGGTGCTGGGCGCGTTCACGGCCGCGCTCATCGCCATCGTCCACCAGAGTCTCCAGGCTGGGTCGCAGCGCCCCCAGGCGTTCACGCAGCGCGGTGGCAGGCCGCGTCAGGCCATCCACCAGCCGGACCATGTCCGGGTCGGCCGCGAGCTGGCTGCGGGCCCTTGCCGCTACCCGCACGGACTGCTCCAGCCACTGATCGCTGCCGCGCAGCCGGGTGCTGTGGGCGAAATGTCGCAGCGCCTTGTCACCAAGGTGATGGGCCTCGTCAAATATATAGATCGTGTCTTCCGGCGCCGGCAGGATCACGCCGCCGCCCAGGCTCAGGTCCGCCAGCACCAGGTCGTGGTTGGCAACAATCACATCGGCTTTTTCCAGCGCCTCCCGTGCCTGGAAAAAACTGCATTCGCGCACATGGGGGCAGCGCCGCCCGCTGCACTGGGCATGGTCGGTACTCAGGCGCCGCCACAGACCGTCCTCGATGACATCGGGCCAGGCGTCGCGGTCGCCCGCCCAGGCCCCACTGCCCAGCGCGTCCAGCAGGCGGTGAAACAGCGACTCCGTGGCCTCGTCCAGCAACAGCGCCTGTTCATCGGGGTACAGCGCCATGGTGGCCTCGGAGGACGCCGCATTGCTCAGCGCGCTGTCGAGCTTCGCCAGGCACAAATACCTGCCGCGCCCTTTCGCCAGCGCGTAGTTGAACGACAGGCCGCTGTGGTCGCGCAACTCCGGCAGGTCCTTGAGCAGCACCTGCTCCTGCAGGGCAACCGTGGCGGTGGCGATCACCAGGGTTTTCTCCGACGCCTGAGCGATGGGAATGGCCGCCAGCAGGTACGCCAGCGTCTTGCCGGTACCGGTGCCCGCCTCCACCACGCACAGGGCGTTATCGCCCAGCCGGCTGTCGTCACCCGCGGTGCGCACCGCCGACAGACTGCGCGCGATCTGCGCAATCATCTGGCGCTGGCCGATCCGGGGTGTATAGGACCTGGCGGCAAGCACCCGGCGATAGGCGCCCTGGATGCTGTCTTTCAGGGCTTCATCGAGCATCGCCACCACCATCAGGCGGCCGCCAGTTTCGCCGCCACCACGTTGGCGTAGATGCCCAGTGCTATGGCGCGCTGGGCCTCGGGTATCTGCGCAATTCGGGCGTCGAACGCGCGTTTTTCCGCTGCGTAATGCGCGGGATCGAACGCCCGCGCCTCAGCGCCGCAGGGCAGCGCGGGGTAGCTGCCGTGCAGCGCGTGCCAGGCAAAGAAATTGGTGGGATGCAGCACATACAGCCCGAAGATCTGGCGATCAATGGCCTGGGCCACGTCGTCGGCGTCGGCGAACTCACCTTCCAGTGGCCGGCCAAACGCAACATGCACATTGCCCTTGTGGCCCGCAATGCCCGCTCCGATACTGGCCAGATCCTCGTGCGCCGCCTTCGCGTAGCTGCCGGATGCAGTGCGCAGATGCAGCTCGCGCGCCTTGGCGGCATCACAGGGGTCGAATTCATAGGAAATGGCCACCGGCACAATCCGCAGGCGCTGGACGTGCTGGCCAAGGCTTTCCGCGTGGCGATCCATGCTCATGGCCAGCATCTTGATGATGGCGGGCTCGGTGCGATCGCGCCCGTCCTTGGCCCGCCCCTCGCGCTGGGCGAGCCAGATGGGACTGCGATCCACTTCGATTGAGTGGCGAATATAGGCCGACAAATGCTTGGTGGCCGCCAGCATCTGGCGCGGCGCCTTGGCGGATCGCTTGACGATAAAGCTCTTGTTGAGTCGCATCAGATCCGAGGCAAAGGGCTTGGAAAGCAGGTTGTCACCTATCGCGATGCGCACCGTATCGCGGCCGTTGTGATACAGCGCGTAGTTGACGAACGCCGGATCCAGGGCGATATCCCGGTGATTGCTGATAAACAGATAGGGGGAATCCTTCCCCAGGGCGTCGAGACCCGACACCGTAAACCCGGATGTCGTGGTTTCGACCATGCGGTCCATATAGTGCTTGACGAGGGCCTGAAAACTTTTCACATCGTGCGCGCCGGCCACCTGCCGGCCGATCATAAAGCGCACCAGGGGCCGCACCAGCCACGGGACGTAACGGGACCCGCGCGGCAGGCGCAACCTGGCGATGACACCGATGAATTCATCATCCGCCAGCAGTCGCGCCAACACCTCGCGCACTTCGTCGTCCCGGTAGGGACGAATATCGTCGAATCGGTCCATCCGCGTCTGCTCTGAACAAGGGGGCAAAACCATAGCGGATTTCACCGCGCTCCGCATCCGCAGCGCGGCCCCATCACGCGCGGCGCCCCGCAGAAATCGAGCCAGATGCGGGGGCGGCAGCGAATATACGGAAAACACCAATACAGCTTGACGCCCCCTTCGCGAGCCGGTAGTATGCGCTCCTTCTGATGCGGGGTGGAGCAGCCTGGTAGCTCGTCGGGCTCATAACCCGAAGGTCGTCGGTTCAAATCCGGCCCCCGCTACCAACATTGGAAACTGTGCTGC
>JAVEVZ010000078.1:0-10702 GCA_034004805.1 Spongiibacteraceae bacterium
CGCGAAAATGAATTCACTTGCGCAGGATTATCCGGCCATTCTCTTTGAAGACCACGAGCCACCCTGTCTTTCGCTCTACCAGCCAACACACAGAAAACCGCCAGCAAAAGCGCAGGATCTTATCCGCTTTCGCAATCTGGTTAAAAAGATGGAAGAGTCTCTGCGCCAGAAATATCCCGCCCGCGATATTCAGGCGCTGTTGGCCCCATTTGAGGCTCTCGCCGAGGACCGGGCGTTCTGGAACCACACCGCCGATGGCCTGGCGGTACTGGCGGCTCCCGGGGTGTTTCGCGTGTACAGGCTGTTACGGCCGGTGGCGGAACTGGTGGTGGTCGCCGACAGCTTCCATACCAAACCGTTGATGCGCATTATCCAATCGGCTGACCGTTTCCAGATACTTGGCCTGAACCGGCAGGCGTTCAAAATGTTCGAGGGCAATCGCGACGCGCTGGATGAATTGCCACCCATTGCCGGGGTTGCACAGACCAGTGCCGAGCAGTTGGGCATGGATGCCGATGTGCGCGAGGGCTCGCGCCGCACCTATGGTGCCCGCACCGGTCCCGGCGCGCAGCATGGCACCGATGTAAAGCAGGACGCGAGGGACCACGACACCGCGGAGTTCTTTCGCCTGGTCGACCAGCTGGTTCAGCGCAATTACTCCGAACCTTCGGGGCTGCCCCTGATACTGGCGGCGTTGACCGAGCACCACCACTCGTTTCGCAGTAGGAGCCGCAACCCGCAGCTGATGGCGGAATCCCTGGATTTCGATCCGGACAGTGTGCCTCTGGATGTGTTGCGTGAGCGAGCATGGCAGCTTGTGTTGCCCCACTACCTCAAGCGCCTTGGGGGTTTCGTCGATACTTTTGCCGCCGCACACGGCAGCGGACTGGCCAGCGATGACTTGAACGATATCGCCACCGCCGCTTTCGCCGGGCGCGTGGCGACCTTGCTGATTGAGGCCGACCGTTTGATACCGGGCCGTATTGATCCGACCAGTGCTGCGATCATGGCGGACGATCTCGGCAACCCCGACGTTGACGATGTGCTCGACGACCTCGGTGAGCGCGTAATCAAAGCCGGTGGAGAAGTGGTTATTGTTCCCGCCGAGCGGATGCCAACCGGTAGCGGTGCAGCCGCGATCTATCGGTTCTAACACCGGATACGGCCACCGCTTTTGGGGCCTCTGACACTACGACAACTTGCGCACCAAAGAGGTTCTCGATGGAGTTTGTGATTTGCTTCGATATGCGCGCGCCAGATTTTGGCGCGCCGCGGCAGGCGCTTTATGACGCGGCACTCGACATGTGTGCCTGGGCTGATGAGTTGGGTTTTCATGCCGTTGGACTGGGTGAGCACCATGCGGTGGATGATGGCTACCTGCCTTCGCCAATCCCCATGACCGCGGCCATTGGCGCCAGAACGCGACGGATTACCGTGCGGCCCAATGTTCTACAGGCACCGCTTTACGATCCCGTGAAGCTGGCCGAGGATCTGTCGGTGACGCAGTTTCTGTGCCAGGGCCGTTTGGAGGTGGTTATCGGGGCGGGTTACCGGCCTTATGAGTTCCAGATGTTCGGCAAGCGCCGCGAGGACCGCAAGGCGTTGTACGTCACGGCTTTTGAGGTGCTTCGCAAAGCCTGGTCCGGTGAGACCTTCGAGTTCGAAGGTCGCAGTGTCACCGTCACGCCTGTACCCGATCCAGCGCCCAGGCTCTTGCTGGGTGGGGCCCATCCGGCGGTGGCGCGACGCGCTGCGCAGATCGCTGATGGCTACTATCCGCCGGCGGGAGAAAACTGGCACATCTATCGACAGGCGTGTCTTGAACTGGGTAAGCCCGATCCGGGGGAGCATTTTAAAACAATGGGCCCTATTTATACCCACGTCACCCAGGACCCAGAGCGCGACTGGGACATCATCGCGCCTCATATTGCCCATGTCGTCGCCTCTTATACGGAGTGGACGGTGGAGGCCTATGGAAAAGCCAGTGGGCCGTTTGCCCGTGGGATCGATATCAACCGGCTCAAAGAGAGCGGCGCTTACCGGGTTGACAAGCCGGAGGTGATCGTCGATGACATCCTGGCAATGGGGAAAAACCGCACCTTTATTTTAAATCCGCTGCTGGGCGGACTGAATCCGAAACTCGCCTGGCGCGGACTCAAGTTGTTTGAGCGGGAAGTCTGGCCCGCGGTAAAAGCGCTGCGGCAGGATTGATAATCCGCCAATACGCCAGGCACGCTGGTGCGCGACCTGCATGTGGTCGAGGCGACAAGGATTCCGTGATATTGGCCGGCGCCGGACCGATCGAAGCCTTCGTGGCGGCGTCCAAGCCGCTGCTTGACCAGGGCGATACCGACGAGAGGCGGAGACCAAAGCCAAGTATGATCAGGATGAAAGACAACGCTGCGGCACCCACCGCGCCACCGAAAACGGCGGCCCAGGATAAGCCTGACGTATCGGGGTCAATTTGATTGGCATAGGAGTCTATGACGGTCTGACGGGCGGGAGGTGAACCGCCCCAGGTTTTGAGGAAATAAAATCCTTGCATTGGAGAGTTTTCGATTTGACAGTGATGCCGATCGCAGCAAGGGTATCAAGATCGAGTGATGTGTAGACGTCCTGTGAAGCGGCATTATCTACCGGCAGTAAAATTTATACGTCTTGACAGTGCCCTGGCCTGCTAACGCGGAGCACATGTGCTGTGGCGGATCGTGCGGCCTCGCGTCGCACGATTGGCCAATCATTATCCCGGCGGTTCCGACAGTTCCTGTGTTTGTCATTCCAGGCGAAGAAGAGGCATAGGGCATTAGCTGCAGTCGGAGCTGACTTTTGTCGCGTTCTGGTTTTCAGCGCGTGACCGACCGCTAAGATGGATTGCTAACGGCCCTACCTCATATTTGTTACAACGCGCTCCCTGCGGTCCATATCTCCGGTCAGGAACCTGTCGCCGCGATAGGCGCCGGCCGTTGCTTCCTCGTTGTTAATGTGACCGTTAAAGAGGACTTATTGCCGTAAATTTGCCTGTGGAATACTCAAGCGGCCACGGTGGCGTAGATGTTCAGAGGCCCCTTAACCAGTGGGCGGCCGGTCCGGTTTTGGATGCTCGCCATTCCTCCGTAAACAGTGCGCCTACTCCGCGATTGCTTCGTGCGCCCGCTTGCGGATGTAGTGCTGCATCGCTTCGAGGTCACTGTCTGTAAGCTCGCTAAAGGCGGGCATTCCCCGTGGCTGCAAGGCGCCCTCACGCACAATGAGGGCGAACCCGTCTGCCGACAATGGCACCGCCGAGGCACGCAGATCCGGTGCATAGCCGCCCGCCACAGCACCGACGCCGTGACAGATGACACAGTTTTTCATGCCGTAAACGGCTTCGCCACGCGCAGCTTTCCAAGCGTCAATCTTGAAGCCTGGATCGTGGATAGGGACGGGTGGTGAAAGCTGGTGCTTGGGAAGCGTCGCTTTGCCGTCGAGGGTGAATGTCAGCAGGCGGCGTGGCTGTTCACGCCCTACCCAGTCTTCGTGAGCGGTGGGGGCGCCAATCGCCTGCACGGAATTCGCCTGCACCGCGCCGGCCCAGCCCACCAGAATAGAGACGTACTGTTTGTCGTCGACCAGGTAAGTGATGGGGGGCGACAAGGTCCCCACGCCGAGGTCGTAGGACCACAACAACTCGCCGTTGTCTGCCCGATAGGCATTCAGCTTGCCTTCCGCGTCTGCCTGCATCACGAGATTACCGCCGGTGGTCATGATGCCGCCGCCGAAAGCGCCGGGCGTTGGGATGCGCCAGGCCTCGGTCTGCGTGACCGGGTTCCAGGCCAGCAGGGAACAACTGGCCTGGTCTGTCGGCGCTACTTCCGATCCGGCCTTGGCCCCCAGCCCGTTGGCGAAGTTGAAGCCGGGCCTGAAGGTCCAGCTCTTTTTATCGACTCCCTCATCACTGTAGTAGCCGGACACTTCCCGGGCCGGAAGATAGGCCAACCCTGTGAGTGGGCTGAATGCCATGGGGTGCCAGCTATGGGCGCCAGTGCTTCCGGGCCAGAGCAGTACCGGACCATTCTCATACCGGGCGTTGGGGGCTTCCACCGGGCGCCCGGTGGCAACATTGATCTTCTCAGCCCAGGTTGCCTTGACGATTTTTTCTGCCGAGATCAATTGACCATCTTCGCGGTCAATTACGTAGAAGAAACCATTTTTGGGTGCATGCATCAGTACTTTGCGCTGTTTTCCCTCTAGCGCCACGGTTGCGAGAACCATGTCCATGGAAGAGTTGTAATCCCAGGTCTCGCCGGGGTTGGTCTGGTAGTGCCATGCGTACTCGCCGGTGTCAGCATCGAGTGCCAGCACGGAGGACAGGAACAAATTGTCGCCACCGCCGGGGCTACGGATTTTGCGATTCCATGGCGAGCCATTACCAGTGCCGAGATAAATGCGGTTGAATTCGGGATCGTAAGTCATGGCGTTCCACACAGTGCCGCCGCCGCCGAACTTCCACCACTCGCCAGTCCAGGTTTTTGCCGCCATGGCCATAGCTTCGTTCTCGAACCCGTCGGCCGGATTGCCGGGCGTGATATAGAAGCGCCAGACCTGCTTCCCTGTCCGGGAGTCGTAGGCGGTAACATAGCCGCGGACCGCGCCGTACTCGGCACCGCCATGCCCGATAATCACCTTGTCATTGAACACGCGCGGTGCGCCAGTGACGTAGCGGCTGTCATTGGCTTCGGTCGTGGCCACACTCCAGACGGGTTTCCCCGTGCGGGTATCAACGGCAATCAAGCGTCCATCCACGGTGCCCACGTAGACGAGACCCTTCCAGATTGCCAGACCGCGACTCCCCCAGGCCCGGCGCAGCTTGTCGGGATGTGTCTTCCAGATCTCAGGATCATAGCGCCACAGCAGCTTGCCGCTCTTCGCGTCGACGGCGTGAATGACGCTGTAACCCGCCGCAAAATAGATAATGCCGTCTACGGCCAGTGGTACGGTCGTGACCGTGTGCATGTCGGCCAGATCCAGATACGAGGCCAGACGCAGTTGCTTCACCGTGTCGGTATTGATCTGGTCGAGGGGGCTGTAGCGCTGCTCATCAAACCCTCGCCCGTAGCCCGCCCAATGAACGCCATCCGGGTCGCCGGCAAGGAGCGCATTATCTACCACCGTCGAATCCGCCCAGGAGGTCGGCGAGAGGAGGAGGCTTGTCAGGAAGAGATGCCGCAGCTTGATCATGGTAGTTCCAGAGTGTCTATGCCTGTGGCTTAAGCATGTTTTCCGTCTTGTGCGGACATCTGTCCAGACGTACAGATCGGCTTCGGGGCATGCGGCAAACAGGCGAACAGGTGCGTCCCGGCCGGGCAGCAGGAGGATCAATCTGCGGCGCAGCTGATGTGCATCGACTATCCGAGTCCGATAACGGAAGGCTCGCCAACGTGCGCAGACCACGTCGCTTCGCGTCGAACAATCCGCCAGCCGGTATCCCGGCGCTCCCACCAGTCCCGGTACTGGCCATTGGAATCGAAGAAGAGGGCGGCTTTTTCTCCAAGGCCCTGATGGCGTGCCTGAACGTAACTGGAACTCTCGGCCCTGTCACCATCGACGATGACGGAAATGCTGCCGAGCAGATGTTGCGTCGCACCACAAAGGTCCAGGTGATGTCGGGTCAGATTTACAATGGCATCAAATCCACTCTGCTCGCCGTCGCCATAGTTAAATGTGACGTCGGGGCTGTATACGTAGGCAAGCGCAGCGTAGTCCTTGCTGTCGACCGCGTGGGCGAAGCGCACCAGAACCTGTGTGATGTCGCGCTCGTCAATCAGTGCCTGTAGTGTGTTCATAGCACTCCTCGGAAGATCGATTCTCTGTTCGATATACCGCCAGTCACCGGCCTCAGAAAAGCGGAAGTCGGGACTGGTCAGATTTTGTAGCTTTCGTTGATTTCAATAACTGTCGCTGGTTTCAATGGGTAGCGACTTCCATATCGCCGTTCACCAGGCCGCTGTTTCAGAGCGGTCTGGTGAAGCCGACTACAGGAAGAACTGCCGCAGGCAATTGCTTCCACCCACAAGGTCAATACTCATAGGCCAGCTCAACACCCCAGGTTCGCGGCGCGCCATATTGTTCAGTGATCAGCCCCAGGCCGCCGAAGTTAATGGAGTAGGTCGGGTAATCATCATTCGTCAGGTTTTCGCCAAACAGGCTAACCCGCATCGTCGCATCACCGACCCTGATATTTTCCAGGCTCAGGCGTGCGCCGACTACGGTTCGCTCATCCATGACACCCGATGGGTAAGCTACGGCCTGTCCACCCACGTCGCCGGTCCACATGGCGTTTTCGTACCACTGATCCTGCCAATTCATGCGGACAAAGCCCGTGATATTGCCATAGGACGTACGCGCGAAAGTATAATCTGCCGTGGCACTCAATTGATTGCTCGGAGAGTAGGGGCGGCGCGCAGTGCGTGCGCCATCAATACAGGGCCCAACGGTACCGCAGGCGTTGGGGTATTTATCAAAATCTCCGTGTATATAGGCATAGCTGAGCCCGAGGATCAGATCATCGATGGGTGCAACCAGGATTTCCAGTTCACCACCCCAGCGTTCGGCCTCGCCTGCGTTGATGATGCGGGTGCTGGCGGCTCCATCACTTGAATCAGTATTGGCCAGCTGGATATCTTCCCAGATGTAAGTGTAGAGCGAGCCGTTGATGCACAAACGGCCATCCCACCAGTCGCTCTTGATGCCGACCTCCCACTGCTCGACGGTCTCCTCGTTGAAGGCCGGCGTGTTGAAATCCTCACCGTTGAAACCACCACTCCGGTAGCCCGTGCCATAGCGCAGAAATGTGTTGATATCGTCAGTTGCCTGAAACGCTACAGTAAAATTGCCGCTGACATCCTCAAAGCTTTCAGCGTTGGAGGCAGTTTGTCGTGGCACTGCCCCGAAAGGGGTGGAATAGGCGCCAAAGTCCCAGTCAATGGTTTTGTCTTCCTCGGTATAACGCAGTCCCAGAGTAAAAGACAACCGCTCATCGACCCACGTCGGGTTCCAGGTAACCTGGCCGAAGATGGCTTTCGCTTCAGTGGTAAGTGCATAGTTCTGATCAGGTACACCGGACAGCGGTGCAACAAAAGCGGCCCGACGACTATACTTGGCATCATCCTCGAAGTAGTACAAGCCGAGTACATACTGCAGGCGCTCAGTCGATCCTATTAGCTGCAGCTCCTGGGAAAACTGGTCATAGCGGTTGTCGGTATCCTGCCTTGTATGGAACGCGCCAATCGTATCAATGCCATCCCACATTGCGTCGATAGGGATCAACGGATCGCCCGGGTTGGTGCCGCCGGTTGCACCGTACAGCCCCCCCAGTGTCAAGTGCAGCAAATCGTTGTAGGAGCCGATGCCGTTGCTGTCGAGGCTGCTGTCGATGTCTTCCAGATCGCCGAAGACATACGCCTCCATCTCGCGGTAGGCGGTGATGGATTTCAGTGTCACGTCCCCGGTGTTCCACGTGAGCGTAAGGGCGTGGCCCTCTGCGTCATTGTTGGATGTTGGGGGGTGGTCCGCTCGACCACGCTTAGCGCGCCCGGGACCCTGATCGCTGCTTGCCTGATAGTCAGCGATCGTTCGTTCCAGTGACGGAATCCAGCGTTGGTCAATACGCGGATCTGCACCCGGGGTGGCCGCCCAGGTGCGCGCGCTGCTCAAAATCCCCCTTAAGGCATCAATCCTGCCGATGTTGCCAGCAGCATCCACGGGATTAAAGCCGACCACCTGCTCCAGGGCATTGGATTCATCCAACTCGCTGTTGTCATAGCTGTAATCGATGGTCAGGTTGTCCGTCAGGTCCCACTTGGCAGCCAGGCGCCAGGCCTGCCTGTCCAGATCATTGAAGTCAGCTCCCCCGGGGCTGTCGTTTTTCTGGAAGCCATCACGCAGGCGAGTCTGATAGCCGACGTTCAATGCGAGGCGGCCTAGACCTTCGCCGACCTCGCCGAAAGCAGGGAGATCCACGTTCAACTTCAGGCTGCGGTAATCGTAATTGCCGAGGGCGCCAATCGCTCGAAATCCGAATTCGCCAGTGGGCTTCTTGGAAATAAAGTTTACCGCGCCGCCGGTGGCATTCCGGCCGTATAGCGTGCCCTGAGGCCCCCTGAGAATTTCAACCCGTTCGAGTTCCGCCACGTCCATGGCGGAACCCACGTTCTTGCCCAGAAAGACGCCGTCGAGATAGATACCGATGGCGGGATCTACGGAGAGGTTGGCCGGTGCGCCACTGGCCATACCGCGTATTGTAAGGCCGGTGGTACCCTTGGAGCCGGGCGATTCGAAGCCGGCGACGCCAGGTATTTCGCCAATCAGGTCACCCGTGTTGGTGATGCCACGCTGTTCTATGGCGCTTGCGCCGAGGGCCGTTATAGAGAGAGGTGTTTCCTGAAGACTTTCCTCGCGTTTTTGGGCCGTTACGATAACTTCTTCCAGTGGCTTGACTGACTCAGCCAGCACTGCGCCGGAGCCTATGCAGACCGAGACTGCAAGTGCTATTGGATTAAGTTTGAACATTGCGTTTCGCATAAGCTCTCTCTCTTATATTGAGGGTGCAACCGGATCAGCTGTTGTTGACCGGGTTAGCGTATTGGTATCGCCGGCGCTGTCCTGGCTGGCCGCCGCAGGATGACCGCACTGATCAAAGTCTGGTCAGGTCCTCGCGACGACGCCTGGGGAACAGGTAGCGCTCACTGTCAAAACCGTTCCTTGAGTGGCTAAGCTAATCGGGGTAGGGATTTCTCACATCATGCAAATGCATGAGCCAGTTCGATAGCTTGTGGTCTGCCGCACGGAGGCAGAGGCTTGCCCTGGCGGCCTGGCCAGAGCTGAAGAAACATGGCAATGGTTCGAGGGCCGGCGCCGGATTGTGCTTGCCGGTTTCTCAAATCCTTGTAGCAGCCTCTTCTTCCAGCACGGGCAGAGGAGTGTTCCTGAGTTCGCTTTCCAACGCCTTAATGCGGGGTGAGTGCCTGGCGTCACTGACCACAACACTGGAGCGTCTGTGTCGTATTTCAGTTGCTTCGACAGTATTCATTGTGCCTCATTGCTGATCCGGGTTTGCCTTGGCTCGCCCATAAGAGCCGGGTGTCCCGCCCGGGATGACACAGGTACACCCAGTGCCGTTTTCGGGGCCGCGGCAGCAGGCTTATCACCGCTGCTTCGTCAGTCTGTATCCAGGCCTGGCTTGCCGCAGGTTTCGCGGCGTGGTCAGCGGGTTTGAACCGGCAAAGAACTACCCCTTCGCATTCTGTAGTAGGCTTCGCCGGCCCGATTTGGATCCGTTGCAGCGGTTGGGAGACTGGTGCTGCGGCTTGGTACGACTCAGCATTCAACTCGAAGCAGCGAGCACGGTATCTTTTATTTGTGGAGTCCCGCCCGACTCGTGAGGGAAGTTTCCTGTGCGCTCTGCTTCGGGATGAAACAATGCCCTTGTACTCGCTCATAACCGCGTTTCAGTGGTTGTCTGGCTTTCACAACTCGTCTTTTGATGTGATGGTCCGGTGCGGACTACTGGCGTCCGCACCCGCGTCTTGTACAGGCTTTGAAGGCCGGTGGTGTTGATGTCGTACTTTTAGGTGGTTGCTCGGCTGTTCTACGTCGTGCTATCCATTTCGGCCTGGCGCCTGACTTTCGGTCGCTTATCTGTTGCTGAAAAATCTGCAGCTAAAAAATGAGGTTGACAATTTATGAGTAAACGTTTTGACACGGCCTATGCCGGTGCACGCCGCGCGGTGTTGCCGCTCGCGATTCTTGGTGTGATTGCCGGTGGTGCGCAGGCGCAGATCGAAGAGGTGGTGGTAACGGCGCAGAAGCGTGCTGAAAACCTGCAGGAAACGCCCATCGCGATTTCCGCACTGACAAGCAGCGATATGGAAAAGCGCGGTATCTTCGACTACACATCGATCGTCAAGTCGATGCCGACGCTGTCACAGACTCCTTATCCATCCTCCGACCTGCTGATCCTGTACATGCGCGGTCAGGGCGTCTCCGACTCCATGCAGGTCACCAGTGATGGCTCGGTCGGCCTCTATATCGATGGCCACTATATTTCCCGACCCCAGGCGGCCCTGTTTGACCTGGCCGACCTGGAGCGGGTCGAAGTACTCCGCGGTCCCCAGGGTACCCTGTACGGCCGCAACACCACGGGTGGCGCGGTCAACCTGATCACTGCCAAGCCCACCGGCGAATTCGGTTTCAAGCAGACCCTGTCCTTCGGCAGCCGTGATTACTTCCGCAGCCTGACGACGGTGGATCTTCCCAAGGTCGGTGATCTGGCCGCCAAGGTCAGCGTGCTCAAGCGCAGTCAGGACGGCTATGTCAGCAACAAGGGCGGCGTATCCAACGATTACGGTCTGAACGAGCAATTGGCGGGCCGTCTTGCGCTGCGCTGGGATGCTTCGGATACCTTCTCGGCCGACTACTTCCTTGAGACTGGCGCTCTGGAATCCACGCCGATCTATTATCAGGGCAGCGCTGATGCCTCTACAGCGTTTTCCGGATATCCGGGTTATCCCGGCGCCGCGGATCCGGTCGGCACGACCCATCGGCGGATTGACCTGATGCGCAGTGAGTCCGAGTTCGAGGGCCACGGCCTGACCCTGACCTGGCAGGCCAGCGATGCGCTGACCATCAAGTCATTGACGGGCTACCGGGAACTGAACTTCGATGC
>JAVEVZ010000079.1:0-10573 GCA_034004805.1 Spongiibacteraceae bacterium
TATACTTGACCCCGTTGTAGTTCGGGCACGGCGCCAACTGGCCCTCAGGGGTGCAGCCCTTCCGTCAATCGACACATAGGTAAGGATTATGGCAAGCGATAAGAAGGCGGCTCCCAAGAAAGCACCGGCCGCAAAAACGAAGGCTGAAAAGGCTCCCGCAAAGAAAGCAGTAAAAAAGGCCGCAACGCCCGCTACGACCACCTCGGCCCCGGCCAAAAAAACCGCCGCCAAAAAGGCGCCGGCCAGGAAGGCCGCAGTGAAGGCCGCGCCCGGGAAAGCCGACGCAAAGAAACCGACCGCCTCGAGCGCAGCAGCGAAGAAAGCACCGGCCAGGAAGGCGCCCGCGAAGAAGGCCGCCGTAAAGAAAGCACCGGCTAAGAAAGCACCGGCCAAGAAGGCACCAGCTAAAAAGGCGCCGGCGAAGAAAGCACCGGCCAAGAAAGTCGCTGTCAACAAGGCGCCCGCCGCCAAGGCAGCTGCACGTAAGCCGGCGCCCGCCGCGACTGCCGGCGCAAAAAAACCGGCCGCGAAAAGCGCTGCACCGAAAGCGACCGCAGCCAAGGCGCCGGCCGCGCAGAAGAAAACCGTCGCCGATAAGCCGACCCCAAAGCCAGCAGCTCCACAGGCCCCCGCCAATCCGCCTACCGTCGAGGATGACGGCAGCCTCAAGAGCCTGTTCGACCCCATCGATGAGTGATGGCTAACCCCCGTCGGGCGACCGCTCGACGGGGGCGCGTTTCAGCGCATGCAGGAGGCCCTGCCAGGGGCTTGGCCCCAACGCACGACCCGCAGCGCCCCTGCCCCCATCCCCGGAGACATCACCGGGCTCAACGCTCCCCACGTTTTCATGACAGGCCCGATAAGCTGCCAGATTGGCGACCAGGGCATCCGGCGCCCCCCCCGTCTTCGCCACACTGCAGATGCCGTCGGCCTGCCCGCTGCGTATCTGCAGCTCGCTCTGCAGGTAGCGCAACTGCACCTGTTCGGCGCTGAGCTCCAAGGTCTGAGCGGCGCTATAAAACGCGGGCTGATCCGCCTTGAACCGCCGCCGCGCGCTGCGCAGGGGCGCTATCACCTCTCGCCGCCAGGCCGCACAGCCTGCGATCAGTGCGTCGACGGTGGCGGCATCCCAGATCAGTCCACGACTAGCCAGCCAGGCGGCCGCCAGCAACAGGTTGACGTCGGCACCGCACTCGTCCTGCAGCCGCAGACAGGCCGCCGATACCCCGGGACGCGCGTAAGTTATTTCGGCATATCGCCACAATTCATCCACGTTCATGCCCCCCGGGTTGACCTGCGTGCCGCTATAATGCGCCGCCATGATAGAACTCCAACAGATCAGCCTACAGCGTGGCAGCACCGAGCTGCTGCTTGAAACCAGCCTGCGCATACACCCCGGGGAGAAAGTCGCCCTGATCGGGGCCAATGGCAGCGGCAAGTCGAGCCTGTTCGCCCTGCTGCTCGGCGAGTTGCAGAGCGATGCCGGCAGCGTGTCCATACCGCAGCAGTGGCGAGTCGCGCATATGGCCCAGGAGGTCGCGGCGCTGGACCGCGCCGCCATCGAATTCGTGCTGGACGGTGATACCGTGCTGCGCCGCATCGAAGCGGAGCTGGCGGACTGCGACGACGACCTCAGGCTCGCGGAGCTGCACGCGGCCTACGAGGAACACGACGGCTACACCGCCCGGGCGCGGGCCGAGCAGCTGCTGGCGGGGCTGGGCTTCGCGCAATCCCAGATGGGCGACCCGGTGTCGGCCTTTTCAGGCGGCTGGCGCATCCGCCTCAACCTGGCCCGCACCCTGATCCAGCCCTCGGACCTGTTGCTGCTGGATGAACCCACCAACCACCTGGATCTGGATGCCAGCCTGTGGCTGGAGCAGTGGCTGCGCAACTACCAGGGCACCCTGGTGCTGATCTCCCACGACCGCGACTTTATCGACGGCCTGTGCGACCAGGTGGTCAGCATCGAACAGCAGCAGCTGCGCAAATACCGCGGCAACTACAGCGCCTTCGAGCGCCAGCGCGCGGAGCGCCTCGCCCAGCAGCAGGCGGCCTATGCCAGCCAGCAGCGCGATATCGCCCATATGCAGTCCTTCGTCGACCGCTTTCGCGCTAAGGCCACCAAGGCCCGCCAGGCCCAGAGCCGCATCAAGGCGCTGGAGCGCATGGAGCTGATCGCGCCGGCCCATGTCGACTCGCCGTTTCATTTCAAATTTCCAGCACCCCAGCGCAGCGGCGACCCGCTGCTGACCCTGCAGCAGGCAGCGCTGGGTTACGCGGGCAGCCCGCTGCTGACCGATATCGGCCTGACACTGCACCCTGACAGCCGCATCGGCCTGCTGGGCCACAACGGCGCCGGCAAATCCACGCTGCTCAAGACCCTGGCAGGCACCCTGCCGCTGCTGAGTGGCGAGCGGGTCGGCCACGAGCATTTGCGCATCGGCTATTTCAGCCAGCACCAGCTCGAAGCCCTGGACCTAAACGCGAGCCCGTTCCTGCACCTGCAGCGGCTGTCCCCCAACGCCCGCGAGCAGGAGGTGCGCGACTACCTCGGCAGCTTCGACTTCCGCGGCGACCGCGCCCTGGAGCCTGTGGGGCTGCGCTCCGGCGGCGAGCAGGCGCGGCTGGCGCTGGCGATCGTCACCTGGCAGAAGCCGAACCTGTTGCTGCTGGACGAGCCCACCAACCACCTCGACCTGGAAATGTGCCACGCCCTGACCGTCGCCCTGCAGGAGTACGCCGGCGCCGTGGTGGTGGTGTCCCATGACCGCCACCTGTTGCGCAGCACCGTCGACAATCTGCTGCTGGTACACGACGGCTGCGTCGAGCCCTGGGAAGGCGACCTGGACGAGTACGCCCGCTGGCTGCTGAAGTCGGCCCGCGACCCCTCGGTGCAGCCGCCCAAGGCCGCCCAGCACGACCGGCGCGGCGAGCGCCAGCAGGCAGCGGCGCGGCGCGCGCAACTGGCACCCCTGCGCAAACAACTGCAGGGCATCGAGCGCGACCTGGCCAAGGCGCAGAGTGCGCTGGGCAAAATCGAAACCCGGCTCACCGACGCCGGCCTGTACGACGCCGAGCAGCGCGATACGCTGCAGCAACTGTTGCAGGACCAGGGCCGCGCGCGGCACAGTGTCGACCAGCTCGAAGAGCAGTGGCTGACCCTCACCGGCCAGCTGGAAGATCTGCAGAAACAGGCCTGAGCCGCGGCCCGTTCCCAACACTCTGGTTGATACTGCCCATGACGCTTGAGCTGCCCTTCCCTGTCGACACGGTCAAAGGCTTCCTGCACCCGGACGAGGGCGAGGCCCTGTACCGCCACGCGCAGATCCAGGCGCCGCGGGGCCCGCTGCTTGAAATCGGCAGCTACTGCGGCAAATCCACCCTCTACCTGGGCCTCGCCGCACGCAACAGCGGCGGCTGTGTGTTTGCGGTGGACCACCACCGGGGCTCGGAGGAGCACCAGCCGGGGGAGTTTTTCCACGACGCCGACCTGTTCGACGCCGGCGAAGCCACCATGGACAGCTTCCGCGAGTTTCGCCGCACCCTGCGCCGCGCCGACCTGGAAGACACCGTCATACCGGTCGTGGCCGGCTCCGCACTGGCGGCCCGGCAGTGGCGCACGCCGCTGGCGATGGTTTTTATCGATGGCGGCCACAGCCTGGACGCCGCGCTGGCGGACTACCGCAACTGGGCCGGGCATGTGCAGCGCGGCGGCATTCTGGCCATCCACGATATTTACGACAGCGCGGAATCTGGCGGCCAGGCTCCGCGCGCAATTCTGAAACTGGCACTGGCCTCGGGCCTGTTCCGGCAGGTGGAGCGGGTGGAATCCCTGGTGGTACTGCAGCGGCTCTAAGCCACCACAACGGGACTGCGTTCACCACGACCGTGCCAAAACCCGCAGCCCGGTTTTCTTCATTAACGCCACAGGCGCCTGAAACTCAACGCGCCACTGAAGAACCACCGCGGTCGACACCGGGCGGCTACACCGGGGGCGTTTATCGCCTGCTGGATAAACGCCGCTCTCCTCGCATGGGCAACGTCCCCCACAGTTTCACTCGCGCCATGCTTCAGCGCATATGTGGGCGGCGCGACCGTCGTACTGGCGTGTTTTTTCCGCGCCCCATAGGCGGAAAAGATAGTGAGTCTTAGCAGCTTTATCGCGAAACAATCTGCTCTTCAGATAAATACAAAAAAACATTGCGCCTGAAATAAAGTTCGGAGCACAGTACCGAGCGAGGGAATACTTCTATTTGTCAGCCCCAGCGCCGACCCGTCGCTGCAACACAGCGCAACCCTTACGCCAATAGTCCAGACCGGGTTATACCAACAAGTATGGAGACGATCATGAGAAAGCTAACTGCGGTGATTTTTGCGACCGCCGCGCTGTCGCTGGCGTCGCTTGGCAGCGCTCAGGAAAGCCTGCCTTTCCCCCCCACGCCGTCGGCCAGCATAGCCGGGCCCACCATCGCCAAATCGAAGTATGTGCCCACCAAACCGGTCAGCCATCTGCCGGCCGATGCTCCCAATGTGCTGATCATCATGCTCGATGACGTCGGCCCCGCGCTGCCCTCTGTCTTTGGCGGCCCCATTCATACGCCGACGCTGTCGCGTATTGCCGACACCGGGATCAGCTACAACAGTTTTCACAACACCGCCATGTGCTCGCCGACGCGCGCGTCGACACTCACCGGCCGCAACCACCACCGGGTAGGCTTTGGCCAGATCGCAGAACTGGCCAATGACTGGGATGGTTACAGTGGCCACTGGCCAGCCACCACCGCGTCTGTCGCGAAAGTGCTGGGCTACTACGGCTATTCCACCGCAGCCTTTGGCAAATGGCACAACACGCCCGCCGAACAGACCACCAGCCAGGGACCCTTCGAGCGCTGGCCCACGGGCCGCCTGGTGGGTTTCGATTATTTCTACGGTTTCCTGGCCGGCGAATCCTCCCAGTGGGAGCCGGCGGTGGTCGAAAACACCGTTCGCCTGCCCGCGGTACACAAGGAGGGCTATCACTTCACCGAAGACATGACGGACAAAGCGATCTCCTGGCTGCACAACCACAAGGCGCTCAGCCCCGACAAACCCTTCCTGATGTACTGGACGCCGGGTGCCTCCCACGGGCCCCACCATATTTTCAAGGAGTGGGCCGACAAATATAAAGGCCGGTTCGATCAGGGCTGGGATGAGCTGCGCGGGGAAATTTTCGCTCAGCAAAAAGCCCTGGGCTGGATTCCCGAGGACACGGAACTCACGCCGCGCGCCAGCACCATGGCGTCCTGGGACAGCATCCCCGAGGATGAGCGCGCATTTCAGCGTCGGCTGATGGAGGTGTTTGCCGGTTACACCGAGCACACCGATGTCCAGGCGGGGCGCCTGGTCGACACGCTGGAAGAGCTTGGCCTGCGCGAGAACACCCTGATCATTTATATCTGGGGCGACAACGGTTCCAGCTCCGAAGGACAGAATGGCAGCATCAGCGAACTGCTGGCACAGAACGGTATCGCCACCGAGGTCAAGGATCATATCCGCACCCTGAATGAGCTCGGCGGGCTCGATGTACTGGGCAGCAACAAAACCGACAATATGTATCATGCCGGCTGGGCCTGGGCGGGCTCTACGCCGTTCCAGGGCACCAAGCTCAACGCCTCCTACTTCGGCGGCACGCGCACACCACTGGTCGTCTCCTGGCCCAAAGGTATCAAGGCCGATAAAACGCCGCGTTCGCAGTTCCATCATGTGAACGACATCGTGCCCACCATTTACGACATTGTCGGCATCACGCCGCCCAAGCTGGTCGATGGCGTGACACAGCAGCCCATGGACGGCATCAGCATGGCTTACACCTTCAAGGACGCCGCCGCCAAAGGCCGCAAGCAGCCACAGTACTTTGAAGTCATGGCCGACCGCGGCATTTACGCCGATGGCTGGTTCGCATCAGCCTGGGGACCGCGCGTTCCCTGGATGGCCGGCATTCCCCCCACCATCGCCACCTGGACGCCGGAACAGGACACCTGGGCGCTGTACAACCTGGCAAGCGATTTTTCCCAGGCCAGGGATCTGGCCAGCCAGGAACCCAAGCGGCTGGAAAAAATGAAAGCCCTGTTTGACAAGGAGGCCAAGGCCAACAAGGTCTATCCCATCGGGGGCGGACTCTGGTCGCTTATCTGGAGCCCCCAGTCGGCACCGCAAAACCCTGCCACCGAGTTCCACTACACCCAGGATGTGGTCGGTGTCCCCGAGTTCGCCGCACCCAAGGTGGGCGCGCGCAGCAACAGCGTGGCCATTGATGTGGAGCTGACCGGGGACTCCCAGGGTGTGCTCTATGCACTGGGCGCCTTCTCCGGTGGCCTCGCGCTGTGGGTCGACGACGGCAAGCTCAGCTTCGAGTACAACTTGTTCGAAATCGAGCGCACGCTGATCGAAACGACCGACGCCCTGCCCACGGGCAAGGTAAAAATCGAGGTGGAAACCCGCATCGCACAGCCCCGCGGCGCGGCGGAAATCATTCTGCGGGTCAATGGCAAGCAGGTGGCCAGCGGCAAGGCGCCGCGAACAGCCGCGCTGGCGTTTACCGCAAACGATGCCTTCGACGTGGGCATGGACAGCTACTCACCCGTGTCCGCCACCTACTTCGAACGCGCGCCCTTCAAATTCAACGGCAAGATCAACAAGGTGTATATCCGCTATCTGTAACGTGGCAGCGGCGGGCCGGAACACTGTCCGGCTCGCCGCAACCGCGGGTTATTGCGGCGGATCTGACGTCCCTGTGATACCGCCTTGCCACTCAACCTCACCATCAATTTCCGGAGCGTCTTCATGCGTCTAAAAAAATCGCGGAAGCCGGCCCTGCTCAATCAGACCGCTACCCGTTTATTGAGCGCCGCCGCGCTGTGCGTCGCCAGCCCGCTGGGGCTCGCCTCTTCCGACGGATGGACCTGGAACCTGACACCCTACCTGTTTGCGGCGGACCTCGGTGCCGATATCAAAATCGGCGAGGTCAGCATCGACACCGATATCAGTTTCGATGAGCTGCTGGAAAATCTCGACAGCGGCGCCATGGGCATGCTCAGTGCGCGCAATGACCGCTGGGTGATCGCGCTGGACGCCACCTACATGAAGCTGAGCGATAAGGAATCCAGCAGCGTCAGCGGCCCGTTTGGCAGGACAACCCTGGACGGCGCAGTGGAAAGCACCAGCAGGCTGTGGATCTACCAACCCATGGTGGGCTACCTGCTGATTGACGACGCCCTGAAGCTGGATGTGTATGGCAGCTTGCGCTACACCCGTCTGCGCTCGAACCTGGAGGTCACCATCACCACCAGTGGCGCGGTGTTTGCCGGCGGCGAGCGCCAGGCGCGGGCCGATGCGGAGTGGACCGACCTTGTCGTAGGGACGCACTTTCGCCTGCCGCTGCTCGAGCGCTGGTACTTCGAAGGCCTGGCTGACATCGGCACCGGGAACGACTCCGATCTCAGCTACCAGGTACTGGCGGCGCTGCAGTGGCAGTTCTCCGACGCCATGTCGGTCAACGTCGGCTACCGCTACCTGTACCAGGACTTCGAGAAGGACAGTTTCCGCTGGGAAGCCACCTACAGCGGTCTGCTGGCGGGCCTGAGCTTCCGCTTTTAGGTGGAGGGGAATACCGGCGACTGCAGGGCGCTCGCACTCTGCCCCGGGGCGTCGGTATCCGCCAGTTCAACGCGGGTGAACAGGCGGTGGGCCGGGGTGAACTCGGTGAGCGCATCCGCCGCCAGCAGGATCGCACCCGCGGTCCAGGTCGGCTGCTCCAGGGGCCACAGCACGTCCTCCACAAACTGGTAGCCGGTCCAGTACGCGCCCCGGGGATCGCGCCACTGGTGCAGCCAGCTGTAGAGCGTGGCCGCCCGGGCGCGGTCGCCCACCGCCAGCAGCGCCAGGGTCAGCTCGCAGGACTCCGCCACCGTCACCCAGGGTTCGTCGGCGACGCAGCGGCAGCCCATCTCCGGCTCGACAAACTCATCCCAGCGCGCGCGCAGCCGCGCCTGCGCCTGGGCGCGGGGCAGCACACCGGCCAGCACCGGATAAAACCAGTCCATGGAAAACCGCGCCTTGCTCTCCCAGGTGCGGTCGAAGCGGTGGGGCTTGTTCCGCAGGGCATCTCCCAGCTGCTGGCGCGCGTGGCGCCATTCAGGGCGGGGCATGCCCAGCGCACTGGCGATATTGACCGCGCACTCGAGGCTTTTGTAGATGGAGCTGGAGCCGGTGACCAGTGCATCCTGCAGGGGCTGGCCCCGGGCATCCACGGCCCAGTGGATGTCGCCGTGCCGGGTCTGCAGGGCCAGCACGAATTCGATGGCCCGCTCCACGCAGGGCCACAGCGCCTGCAGGAACGGCCGATCTCCGGTGACCAGGTAGTAGTGCCACAGCCCGGTGGCGACATAGGCGACAAAGTTGCTCTCGCGGCGCTCGCCGTTGTGGACCGCGCCGCCCTTGTAGCCCGCCCACCAGCTGCCGTCCGTCAGTTGCTGGTCCGCCAGCCAGCGGTAGGCGCGCCGCGCGGCGGCGTACTCGCCACCGATGGTCAGGCCCATGGCGGCCTCGACGTGATCCCAGGGGTCGGCATGGCCGCCGTCAAACCACGGCAATGTGCCGTCGTCCTGCTGGGTGGCGAGTATCGACTCCACCGTGGGGCGAAAGAACTCGTGGGGGTACAGCCCCTTGCTCAGAAACACTCCGCTCACCGGGCGACTCCCTTGCGAAAATACATGACCACGCTCTTGCCCATGACCGGGTTCAGCAGCCACTCCAGGCCGCGGGTCAGCCACGGCCGCTGCATCAGGTCCCAGACCAGCAGGCGGTGATAGAGACGCACCAGCCGGCTCTGGTCCTGGCTGTCCCAGAACAGGCAGCGCAGCCACCAGAACGGCGCATGCAGGGCATGGGCCCAGTGGCGGTGATAGAACGTCATCTGCTGCGCTTCGATCTCGCCGCGCAGGGCCCTGGCGTTGAAAATGCGGATATGGCCGCCCTCGACCTGGTGGTAGGCCGCGCTGAGGGACCAGCAGATGCGCTCGGGCCAGGCGCGGGGCACACTGGCGCAGAACAGGCCGCCGGGTTTCAGCACACGGCGGATCTCGGTCAGCACGCCGCGGTAGTCGGGGATATGCTCCAGCACTTCCGAGCAGATCACGGCGTCAAAGCTGGCGTCGGCAAACGGCAGCGCCAGGCCGTCGGTGACCGCCAGACCAAACTGCTTGCGGGGATTGTCGGGCTCGGCGAAGTCGCGAAACCGGTCGCGGGCGGTGCGCAGGTCCCGCAGGCTCAGGTCGACGCCGATGGCGGTGACATCGGCCGTGGCATAGGCGCCGATCACATGGCGGCCCTCGCCGCAGCCGAGGTCCAGCACCCGGTCGCCGGGGCGCAGCGCCAGGTGGCGGAAATCAACGGTCTGCACGGTCGATCACCTGCTGGTAATAGTGGAGCATCTGCTGCGCGGTGCGGCGCCAACAGAACAGCTCGTCGATACGCGCGCGCCCCGCTGCGCCCAGGGCGTCCCGCCGCGCCGGATCGCGCAGCAGCGCGTCGATGGCGTCGGCCAGGGCGCGGCTGTCCCGCACCGGTACCTGGATGCCGGCATCACCCACCACCTCCGGCAGCGCGCCGCCGTCGGTCGCGACCAGGGGCACCCCGCAGGCCATGGCCTCGCCGGCGGGCAGGCCAAAGCCCTCGTAGATCGACGGCACCACCGCCACGCTGGCCTCGGCGTAGTAGCGCACCAGCTCATCGGTGGAAATGCCGCTGACGCAGCGCACCCGCCCGGTCAGCCCCAGGGCCTGGATGCGGCGCTCGGTGTCGCCGCCGGGGCGCGGCTTGCCCACCAGCAGCAGTTCGATATCGGGGTGGCGCTCCACCAGCAGGGCCAGCGCTTCCACCAGGTACAGCACGCCCTTCAGCGGCGCATCCGCCGACGCGGTGGCCATGATCCGGCCCGGTATCCGCGCCACCCCGGGCAGCGGCCTGAATACCTCGGTGTCGATGCCGCAGGGCACCCGGTCGATCCCCGCCGGCTGCAGGCCAAAGGCCGCGGCGATGTCCTGACGCGAGCGTTCCGACACGGTGACCACATGGTGCAGGCGCTGGGCAACCTTGCGCTGCATGCCCAGAAAGCTGTGCCAGCGACGGATCAGCAGCCGGTGGCGCCAGTTGGCGGCGGCTGCCAGGGCGATCGCCAGGTCGCTGGTGATGGGGTGGTGAATGGTGGTCACCAGCGGAAAGCCGGCGTCCTGCAGGGCCAGGGTGCCCCAGGCCAGGGACTGGTTGTCGTGGATGATGTCGTAGTGGCGCCCGTGGCGGCGCAGGTAGCGGTATACCCGGCGCCCGAAACAGTAAGGCTCACCAAAGCCGCCGGTGAGCTTGCTGGTCCACTCCATGATATTGGTCAGGGAGCGCAGGTGCCGCGGCCGCAGGGAGCCCAGGCCGTGCTCATAGAGATTGAGGCCCGGCATCTTGATCAGGCGCACGCCGTCGTCCAGATGCGGGTAGGGCTCGCCGGAAATCACATCCACCGCGTGGCCGGCCTCCACCAGCG
>JAVEVZ010000080.1:0-10495 GCA_034004805.1 Spongiibacteraceae bacterium
CCAGCCCAGGGGCGCCATTCTTTTTCTGCACGGCAACGCGGAAAACATCAGCACCCATCTGGCCAGTGTTTACTGGTTGCCGGCCGCGGGCTACAACGTGCTGCTGCTCGACTACCGCGGCTTTGGCAGGTCCACAGGCAGCCCCTCCCTGCCCGCGGTTTTTCTGGATATCGAGGCCGCGCTCAGCTGGCTCGCCGATAAATATGGCGATTCAGATTTTCCGGTATTTATGTTGGGACAAAGTCTGGGGGCGAGCCTTGGCGCGCACGTGGTCGGCAGTGATGCGCGCTGGCGCGAGCTGCTGGACGGCGTGATTCTGGACGCGGGGTTCAGTCGCTACTCCCTGGTGGCCAGGGATGTTGCACGCAAGAGCTGGCTGCTGTGGCCATTCCAGTATCCCGTCGCGCTGGCGATGCCCGGTGGCTACGACCCCATCGACAGTATCGGCAATATCAGTCCGGTACCGCTGATGCTGATCCACGGCCGCCATGACCAGGTGGTCGACAGCAGGTATGCACAGCAGCTGTTTGATGCGGCGGGCGAGCCCAGGCGCCTGTTGCAGTTTGATGGCGGGCATATCCAGACGTTTCAGTTTGAAGACAATCGCCAGCACCTGCTGGACTTTCTCGACTGGGCGGCGCAGTACAAGCCCTGAAGCAGGCCCGGCCGGAAATTGCACGGCCGGTATACACCAGCGGGATGGTCGCGTGGTCCGGGCTGGCAAAAATAACGTAAGGTAGGCTCCAGGGTAAGCCGGTTCGGACTCGCCAGAGGGTTTTCAATTGTCCACGTCCATTCACTCCGACCCCGTGCTACAGGAGCGTCGGGAGCGCGTATTCCTGGTGCTGGCGGGAACCTTTTTATGCGCGATGACGCTGCTCAATGTCATCGGCATAACCCGGTTTGTCGAGCTGGGCCCGCTGCAACTGGCGGTCGGCGTGCTGCCCTATCCCCTTACCTTCCTGTGTACGGATCTGATCTGTGAGCTTTACGGACGTCGGCGCGCCACGTTTCTGGTGAGTCTCGGGCTGTGCCTCAATGTTTTTATTATTGGCGTCATGTGGCTGGGCAATGCGCTGCCGGCGGTACCGATGTCCGCGCAGCCGGCCTGGCAGACACTGGAACTGGCCGAGTCCATTACCCTGGCCTCCGGCGCCGACAGCGGCACCCAGGTCGAGCTGTTCCGGCTGCTCTACGAATGCACCGCGGGCGCGGTGTTCGCGTCGATGCTGGCGTATGTGGCGGCACAGTACGCGGATGTGCGCCTGTTCCATTTTTGGAAGCGATTGACCCGGGGAAAATACCTGTGGGTGCGCAACAACTTCAGCACCCTGATGAGCCAGATGATCGACAGTATCGCTGTTATCTCCATCACCTTTGGCGCGCTGTTTATCGCCGGTGAGATCAGCCTCAGGACCATCGCGATACTGATGCTGAGCAATTACCTGTTCAAGATGGCGGCGGCCCTGCTGGATACCCTGCCGTTTTATATCCTGGTGGGCCGCCTCAAGCGCTATCTGCAGATCGACAACCTGGCGGTGGACTGATCAGGGGCGAATAAAACGGTCGGCGAATCGCTCCATGGCTTCCAGCTTGGCATCCAGGCTGTGGTAGGTCGGGTCGTCCACGCCCCAGGCCACGGCGATGGTGCCGTCGATCCCCCAGTCTTCCAGCTGGTGGTACACGCCGGTATCCGGCTCGCTCATGGGGATCACAAATCGACCGAAGGGGGTCTTGCCGGCCACCGCCTCGTGCTTGTCGCGCTCGTTGTTGAGTTGCGCCAGCAGTTCGCGGATCTCTTCCATCGGATAATTCATGCCCAGCCAGCCGTCGTGGCGTGCAGCGCGGCGCAGTGCGGCCGGTGATTTGCCGCCGATCCATACCGGCACCTTGCCCGGCGCGGGAAACTGGCCGGTGACCGGAAAGCGGTAGAAGTCGTTGTCGGCCTCGGCGTAGCCGTCGTCCCAGAAGTCCTGCATGACACTGAGCATGGCGTCCATGCGCCGGCCGCGCTGGCGCGGATCATGGCCCAGCAGGGCAATCTCGTCTTCGCACCAGCCCGCACCCACACCGAAGATAAAGCGGTTTTCGGTCTGCATGGCCAGGGTCGCCGCCTGCTTGGCGGCACTGAAAGGCTCGCGCATGGGCAACACGTAGACGTAGGTCATGAATTTGAGGGTGGTGGTCACCGCCGCCATGGTGGCGATGCTGATCATCGCATCGGGAAAGCGCGTGTGGGCGTGGATATGGCGTTGTCCGGACGGATGCACCGAGCGATAGTCGCGCGGTATCGCCACGTGATCCGATACGGCGATACCGGCAAATCCCATCGCCTCCGCCGCTTTGGCGACGGCCTTCAACTGATCGTTGCCTTCGTGAAACCAGGCCAGCCAGTACTGCATAGCGAATCCTCCGCTGTTGGATACTGTTCCCGCGACGCGGCGCGCAAGGCCCGCGCCGCTGGCGATAGCGGCCTATTGTCGACCGCGTGCGGCGGCTTCGCGTCCTCCTTTCAGGGGAGGCTGCGCGTCATTCAACCTGGCAGCAGGAACTTGCCGTACCAGTTGCGGAACTTGGTGAAGGGGCCGTCGCCATCACACAGCATGGGCTTGTCGTAATAGCGCTTGCGCGCCCAGATAATGCGGTCTTCTTCCATCTGCTGGCGGATGTCATTGACGATGGCATCAGCGACGCCGCCAACCGGCTCCTTGCCGTTGACCTTGCGCTGGATAAACGAGTAGTTGGCAACCGTGTGCTCCGGCGAGACCGGTGTCAGATTGGCCATCAGTATCGTTTCGCAGATGCCGGTAAAACGAATAATGGCCTGCCCGGGGCCCATGGACAGGGTGTCGATGGCGCCGTCGACAATGCCCTTGGGCGTGTGCATCCGGGTTTTCAGCAGCGCTCCGCGGGTCCACTCGCCCCAGGAGAACTCCGGCGAGGGCGGGATTTCCGCGGTGCCGTGTACAAACAGAAAATGGGCAGCGTCGACGCCGTTCTCGCCGATTTCCTGCATATGGGTTTCGATATCCCAGTGGAAGGATTTGAGCCGTCCCCACTCCCCGTTGCCGGGCTCGGCCTCGGGCACGGCCTGGGGCTCGAACAGGGGCGCGGCGCCTTCCGGGTGGTACCAGACCCAGATGATCTGGTTGAGCTCGCGCACCGGCCACGGCTCGATAACTGTCTCGCCGCGAGCCACTTTCGGCGGCAGGTTCTTCGCGTAGGGGACATCGGTGCACTGCCCTTCCCCGTTGAACGCCCAGCCGTGGAACGGACACACGATGGAGTCGCCCTTGACGCGACTGCCGCCGCCCGCCTGGTCGCGAATCCCGTAGCCCAGATGCGCGCCCATATGGGGGCAGTAGGCATCCAGGACCTTCGCCTCGCCCGCCTCGGTGCGGAACAGCACCAGGTCCTGATCGAAATACCGCAGGGGCCGCGACTCGCCGGGGGCGATATCGGCACTGAATGCTACCTGAAACCAGCCGAACGGCATCGGCAACGGGATACGCTTGGACATGTCTGGGCCCTCGCTGGGGAAATCGTCATGGGGTATCCGGCACCCTGTGCCAAACACCGCGCCTGGTCAAGCTGCAGGCGGCATGCCGCCCAAACAAAGTTTTACTATGACTAAAGTATTTTCAGGCGTAAAGGGCTCACTGGGCCGCGGCATGGTGAAATCCGGCCAGAACCCGGTTGACCGGACCGGGCCATAGTGCCCGCGGCGAGGCACTATTCACGCGGCAGCAGCGCCTCGCCAAAAAAGCGCGCGGTGTGCTTCAACTTGGGCTCAACCTTGTAGCCCGGGTCCGCGAGCCAGCGCATCACCACGTTGATATAGGCCCCCAGAAGCATCTGGGCCAGCAGGCCGGGCTGGAAATCCTCGCGCACATCACCGCGCTGCATCCCGTCCTTCAGCAGGCGAACCAGCGCTTTTTCGGTCAACAGGAAACTGTGTTGCACCGCCATATCCGAGCCCATGCCCATGGACTTGACCGCTTCGAACATCAGCAGCCGGGTCAGGTCCGGCGTGGTTTCTATGGTGTTGGCGAGGCGCGAGAAAAACTGCTCCAGGCGCTTGACCGTGGGCTCCTCCGTCTCCATCGCGCGCACCACCAGGCGCTCAAAACCACGATCCGCGGCCTGCACCAGGCCCGTGAGCAGATCGCGCTTGGCGGGAAAATAATTAAACACGGTGGGCTTGGAAACGCCGGCGTGCTCGGCGATGACTTCAATAGTGGTTTCATCGAAGCCCCGCTCAGCAAACAACTCGCGGGCGACGCGCAGCAGGCGTTCGCGGGTCTCGCGCTTCTTGCGCACGCGCAAACCCTCGGCGGGACGCAGCGCGCTCAAAACAATGCCCTCAACCAGCCGGTATCGCGGACCGGCATCCGATAGTGCCTCATTTTTATAATTACTCTTGTGGGGTCAGCAGTTTTATCGTGCTCTTACCGCTTTTATTTAATTTATGGTGGCGCGTCTTTTTTGTTTGCCGTTAGCCTCGGCGTATCGCTGATCTGTGCCACAGCCGGCTGCGGTGTCGATGATAGCTGGCGGCCGGTCGATGCACCAAGCCAGGGCCAGACTAACGCTGCACCTGGCCCAGGTTGGCGTGGATCAGGGCACCGTTGATCACCGGATGATTGGCGCAAAACCACAGCGTTTCGGCAATTTCTTCAGGCCGCACCAGACGCTTGACCGCCATGCCCGATACCACACCGGCCTCTACCGCCGGATCGGTGCCGATATGCGAACGCAACATCTCGGTGTCGGTGAATCCGGGGCAGATGCACGCGGTGTGAATGCCGGTATCCACCAGATCCTGGCAGGTGCTGCGCATCAGACCCAGCTGCGCATGCTTCGAAGTGACGTACGAACAGCTGTTGCTCACTGCTTTTTCACTGAGGGTGGAGCCCACATAGAGTATCGACGAGCCCGGCTTCATAAAGGGCAACACCAGCTGGTTGAGCTGGGCGGCCGCCACCACGTTCACCTGCAGCACCTCGGCGAGACTGTGCGCGTCGACACTGCCCACCGCATCCTTGCGCAGTATGGCGGCGTTGTGGATCAACACGATCCGCTCCGCGCCGGTCATCGCTGCCGCCAGCGGCGGCTGGGCCTCGGCCACCCAGGCGGGGTCGCAGAAATCGGCGTTGATCTGCTGCGCGCCGGCCAGCGGAATGGGTGAGCGCGACAGGTTGACTACCGCGTAGCCCTGCTCCGCAAAGCGCGCGGCCGTGGCCAGGCCTATGCCCTTGCTGGCGCCGGTGATAATAGCTAGCTGCCTCATGCACTGGCTCCCTTCGACGACGGCTCCCAGCTGGCCGAGCCCCACTGGCCGGCGCCGGAAGATACCTTCAACACAAAGCGCAGCATGCCCGAGTCACGCATGAAATCACCGTCGGCCAACAGACAGTCCAGCAGGTAGCGGGAGAACTCTTCCAGCGTGGTGTTGCGCACCGGCAGAATAATCGTGTCCGACTTGAGGAAGTACAGCGTGTCCTCGGCAAAACGCACCCGGTAATTGAGGCCGTCCTCCTCAATGGTCAAATGTGGCGAGTGCTGCGGCAACAGCATGTATTCGTCCAGGCCGTCACAGATGGCGCGCAGGCGATCCTTGATTTCCTTGTAGCTGAAGCAGATACCGTTGTCGCCGACCGGCGCGCTGAACTCCACGGACACGAAATAATTGTGGCCGTGCAGGCGCTCGCGCTCGGTGGCGGAAAAAATCGTAAAGTGTGCGGCGGAGAACTTGATGTCCTCCTTGCTGACTTCAATGGTGGTCACATGTTGCATAGACGATTCCACGCGGCTCAGGAGAGCCCCCGGACAGGTACCAGCGCGCCGTGCAGCGCGCGGGCCTGATCGGAGGCCAGAAAACAGATCACATTGGCGAGATCTTCCGGCGCCACCCACAGCGCGGGGTCGGCATCGGGCATGGCCTGGCGATTCTGCGGTGTGTCGATCACGCTGGGCAGCACAGCGTTGACGTTGACGCCCCGGGTGCGGACCTCGCTGGAAAGGCTTTCGGTGAGGCGCATCACCACGCTTTTGGAGGCGATATAGGCGCTCATATCCGCTGCGCCGCTCAGCGCACCGAGCGCGCCGACATTCACGATCGCACCGCGACCGCGGGTGGTGAGCACCGGCACTGCCACCTTGAGCACGGTGCGCAGGGTTTTGACGTTGATAGTGAACATCCGGTCCCACTGGGCGTCGTTATCGGCGACTGGCTCACCCATGGCGAATCCGCCGGCGAGGTTCAGCAGCACATCGAAATCACCGATTGCCGCGAATACGCGCGCCACCGCAGCGGCGTCGGTGAGGTCCACCGTGTGGGTTTTGGCGCCGTCCAACGGGTGATTGAAGGCCAGATCCAGGCCATGTACCTGTGCCCCCTGCGCCTGTGCCGCCTTGACCACGGCACTCCCCAGGGCGCCATTGGCCCCCGTCACCACCACCCGTTTTGCTTTGAGCAACATACGCAACCCCTGAATTCCACTCAACGCGGCCAGCCGCAGTGACCGGGCATTATCAGCAGGGGGCTTGCCCAGTACAAGCCGACCCCGTGCCGCGAGGCCGGCCGGTACAGAGAACGGCGCTCAGGTAATCGGATTGAACGCGGTCAGGCTGTCGCGGAGCGCAGCGTTGCCCAGCCCGTGGCCCGGCAGCACGGCGCTGAAGCTGGCCTGCTCGCCATGCAGCGCGAGGTAGTTGAGGATCAGGGTCTCCACCAGCAGGTTGACGTTGTTGGCCGCGGGGCTGGACGCGGTGACCACCGAACCGTCGCGGCTCATATAGCCCAGCTGCTGGTGGCGCTCGGCGGGCAGGCCGTCGCCGGTGTAGAGCTGCGGCCGACTGCCGGGGTTGTAGACCAGGAAAAACGACGCCGCGGTGGACTGGTTGTCGCTGGTCCACTCGCCCTTGCCGCGGCCGTTGACGGAGTCGTCGGTGCGGCCGTTGCTGGATACGGAGCCATCGCTGAACACATAGATCATCAGCCGCTTGCCCTTGCGCGCAGCGTATTCGAGGCAGGCGCCGATGCAGCGCCCGGCGCGCAGGTCGCGCAACTCGCCGGTGGCGCGGTCGCCGGTGTGGTAGTCGTAGCCGCCCATGGTGATGGTGCCGGCGCCGGCCACCTGGTCGACCACCAGTTTCATGACCGACGCGGTCTTGCGAAATTCGCCGTCGCTGTCGAACTCAGCGGTTGAGAAGATCCCCGCCGGGCCGACGATATCCGGGTCCGAGTAGGGGTTCAGGTTGCCCAGAGCCGCCGAGCGCTCCGCCAGATCCGCGGCCTTGAGGTAGGAGCAGCGCACGAAGTCCTTGGCATTGGCGTCTCCGGGGTTGCCCAGGCGCGTGTCCACCCGGCCGAGACGCGCGGAGGAAATGCGGAAGCTGGACTCCAGAATGGGCACCGCGTTGGGGGACAGTGAACCCACATCCACCAGCCCCGATACATCGCTGGGGCGATCGACCTTAGTGGGCCGCAGCTCCAGGTTGATCATGCTGGCCGGCGCCATGGAGTTGCCGCCGGACTCCGAGGCCCGCGACCCCACCAGCGACAGGAACTCGCCGCGGGCACCCGCAGCGGCAATGCCGTACATCGGGTTGTGGGGGTTGTTGCCGGTGTCGTTTTCGGAGCGCGCCGGAATCACCGCGCCGTTGGTATTGGCGCGCGCGGTGACGGCTTTCTCGAGGATTCCCTGCAAGATGGCGCTGTCGCTGTGGAAGGCGAGCCCCAGGCTGGTGTCGGTGTAGTCGCCGTTGCTGGTTGCGGAGGGCGCAGCCTCGGCCAGTCCCGGCACCATGTCCCCCGGCACCCCCAGCTTGCTGTAGCCCGCGGTGCTGAGCACGTCGAGCTGGCCGCCGGGCCCGCCCACCAGCACGTTGGAGCCGGCGATGCTGGCACCGCCCGCCAGGTCAAAGCAGATAAACGGGATCTTGCCGGCGCCGGCCAGGATATTGCACGCCCCCGGCCCGGTCAGCGCCGCCAGGTCCGGCGACAGGGCATGGGCCAGCCGCGAGCCCAGCAGTGAGCTGGCCAGCAGGGTACCGCCGCCCATCATCAGGCCCTGGGCGATGAATTCGCGACGCGAGCGCGGCCGCGCGTGGTCCGCGTGGCGGAGGGGATCATCGGGATTGAAGCTGCGACGTTTGGCCATGGTGAATACTCTGTTCTCTTGTTTCAGCGCTTTTCGCGGCGACGTGTTATTGGATCGTCAGGGTCGCACTGCTCAGCATCGCCGAGCAGGCGGCGCTGATCGCGGGCCGGGTTTCTGCCGCCAGGCAACTCCCCCCGCTACCGGAACACAAGCGGTCGAACAGGGCGGAAAGCTCAGTCCCGGCGGCGGTGTTGGGCTGGGAATCCAGGCCATTGCTGAGGGTGCGCGCCAATAGCTGGTCGATCACCACGCCGCGCTGGGCCAGGCTCAGGCTGGCCCCCAGATTGGTGCCCGGGAACAGCGCTGCGCTGAGTGCCGCATCGCCGGTCAGCGCGTCGCAGTAACTGAGCGACAGCTTGGTCACGGCGATCTGGTGGGAGGACAGGAACGCGTTGAAGTTCTCCACCGAGGGCAGTTGCTGCTTGATGCTCTCGTAGGTATCGCGCACCGCACTGAAGGCCGGCAGGCTCATGTCCACGCCGGTCAGCACCGCCATGCTGGCGTTGATTTCCTCGAAGCTGCGCATTCCGATATCGGCGCTGGCGGGTAGATCCACCGGCGCCGGCGGTGTCGGCACCACCGGTGGCAACACCACATTGGTATTGCCGCCGATCTGCTCGAAACTCAGGAAAAACTCGTCCAGGGCAGGCCCCTGCTCAAGGGCGATCACGCTGCCGACGCCCGACAGCACCTGGCCGGTGCCGGGGTCATAGCTGGCGTCGGTGATTGCGGTATCGAGGGTTGTCCAGGCCTGGCCGACCGTGACTTCGCGCCCGTTCATGCCCAGCCGCATGCCCCGCAGGGGGATCGTCCCGGGGCTCGCGGTGCCGTCCAGGCTGATAAAGAATGGCTGCTGGAACAGGTAGCTGAAGCTGTCGAACTGGCTGACTTCGAACACGATAAATGCGTCCGGCATCGCCACCAGATGCGAGACATTGAACAGCAGGAAGTAGCGCTCGCCGACACCGGCCTCAAAATTGGCCTGGATCTGCTCCGGGGTCAGGGCGCGGCGGTGCACGGCGACCAGGCGCAACACGCCCTGCCACAGGCGGTCACTGGAGACCTCGTTGCCCAGTACCAGCGCGTAGGTGTCGTTCCAGTCCACCAGGGTACCGCCGCCGGCCGCGTCGATATCGCCGGTGAACTGACCGTTGACGTAGATGCGCCGGCCGTTGACCGGATCAAAGGTGACCACCACATGCTGCAGGGTTGCCTGCAGCCGCTCGGCGGCATCCGCGGTCGACAGCGTCGGCATGCCGTTGGCGTCGGTGGAGGTCGAGCGGTTCAGAAAATCGTAGTTGTACTGGGTTTGCCCCAGGGTGAAATTGCGCTGCATGGTGCCGGCGGAATAGCTGACGATGCGCGCATTCTCCTGGGTGACATTGGCGGGCGCGGCCCAGGCCTCAACGCTGTACTCGCCGGTGTTGCGCAACTGGTCATAGAGCTTGCGGCTGCTGGCGGTGCTGCCCTGGGCCTTGCCGTTGTTGATGCGGATGCCCCAGCCGCCGAACCACTCCACGTCGCCGCTCAGGGCGAGGTTGATCGCCGGCTCGATGCCGCTGGTGTCAAAGGCGGTGACGCCGCCGCCCTCCTTGAACTCGTACAGCGCGATGGCCTGGCTGTCATAGCGGTTGCCGCGGCTCGCGACGATGCCGTCCAGCAGGCGCATGGCGCGGCTCAGCACCAGGTCTGGGTCCACTGCGGTGGTGGGAATAGCGCCGGCGAAATCGCGTATTGCCTGCTCCATGAGCGCGGCGTCGCTTCCACAGTCCGACCAGCAATTGTGGCTCTCGGCGCGCAGACGTATCACCAGGCGGGAGTTGTCCGGGGTGTCCAGGTCGATTTTGGTCTTGACCGCCTGATAGGCCACGTCGATATCCGCGCTGGCGAAGTACGGCTGCTGACGGGTGGCGGCGGCCTCGCTGTGACACTCCGCGCAATGGGCGCGCACGACGGGATAGACGGTGCTCGCGAATCCGGCGGGGCTGTCGGGAAATACCTTGCTGTCGGTCACCGCGCGGTTGGGATCGGCAGGCGCGGTCAGGGCGATCACGGTGGCGCCGCCACCCTGGTTGCTGCCCAGCCAGGCTTCGATCAGGTTGGTGATAATGCTGCCGCAGGCCGTGGCACTGCTGAGCCAGCAGTTGTGGCCACCGGCGACCTTCTGCACGATCAGCGAGTTGCCGGGTGTCGCGGTATCGACGATGCCCAGGGCGACGTTATAGGCCTGATTGATATCGTCGCGGCGCACGAACAGCGGCGCCTGGCCACTGCTGTGACAGCTGCCGCAACGGTTTTCTTCCACCAGCGCATCCCAGAAATTGAGCTTG
>JAVEVZ010000081.1:0-10423 GCA_034004805.1 Spongiibacteraceae bacterium
CTGGCGGAATGGTTTCGGCTGTGGCTGGGGGACGCCGGGGTGTATATGGTCGCGGTGGCCTCCGGGATCGCGGACGTCAACGCCATCACGCTGTCCCTGGCGCGCCTGTCCCAGGGTGAAATGACCACCGACACCGCCGTTATCGGCATCGTGATCGCGGTGTCGGTCAACAATCTGGTCAAGGCGGGACTGGCGAGCAGCCTGGGCACCAGGGCCCTGGGGGTGCGCGTCACCGGCCCCATGCTGCTGTCGCTGGCAGCCGGTCTGCTCACCGCCTGGCTGGTCTGAGCCGCGCCCCTGAACCCTGCCAGGGGCGCGCCTGACACGCTGCATGGCCCGTCGATACCGGGCGATACCTGACGGACAGATCAGCGGTTTTTCCACACCGGCCGGCGCTTTTCGATAAACGCGTCAATCCCTTCGCGGGCATCCGAGCCCCCCATCCAGCGCTGCATTTCGCTGTACTCGCCGGCGTCCTGGGCCCGGATCGCCGCTTCCAGGCCGGGATAGTCCAGGCCCTGCAAGGCGACCTGCTTGCTGGCGCGCACCGCCATGGGCGAACAGCGCAATACCCGCTGCGCCAGCTTGCGCGCCGCCGCCATCAGCTCACCGGCGGGAACTACGCTGTTGACCAGGCCGTAATCCAGCGCCCGCCCGGCGTCGATACTGTCACCGGTCATCAGCATGGCCAGGGCGCGCTTGTTGCCCACCTGGCGGATCAGGCGGTGCATGCCGCCCGCCACCGCCAGCGCCCCGATCAACGGCTCCGGCAGGCCAAAACTGGCCTTGTCGGAGGCCACTGCGAGATCGCAGGCCAGCACGATTTCAAAACCGCCTCCCAGGGCCAGGCCGTTGACCGCGGCGATGATCGGCTTGTGGCAGTCAAAGCGGCTGGTGAGCCCGCCGTAGCCGCTGGCGGGAATCGCGTACAGGCTGGCGTCGCCGGCCGCCGCGGCTTTCTGCATGGCGGCAATATCGCCGCCGGCGCAGAACGCGGTGTCGCCGCTGCCGGTGACGATCGCCGCCCACAATTCGTCGTCGGCGGCGAATGCATTGAATGCGTGGTCCATCTCCGCGTGGGTCTGCGGCGCCAGCGCATTCATGACCTGGGGCCGGTCGATGGTCAGGATCATCAACCGCTCCTCGCGGCTGACCTGGATATGCTGGTACTCCATGGCGTGTCTGCTCCGGGCGACAAAGCGCCCAGTGTAGCCAGTCCTCGCGCAGCCTGCCCGACTGCGCCCATTTCCACCATCCGGCGCCGGCGTAACACAAAAAACGGCCCGCCACAAGCTGCCACGAAGGCCCGGCCATGACGCATAATCAGCGCCCCGATTGCCTGTCCCAAGAGTCATATGTCCAGCATCAACCTACGCATTGCCGAGGAATTGGCCGTTGTTCCGCGCCAGGTGGAAGCCGCCGTCGCGCTGCTCGACGAAGGCGCCACCGTGCCGTTCATCTCCCGCTACCGCAAGGAAGTCACCGGCGGCCTGGACGACATCCAGCTGCGCCATCTCGAGGACCGCCTGCGCTACCTGCGCGAGCTCGAGGAGCGCCGCACCAGCATTCTCAAAAGCATCGACGAACAGGGCAAGCTGAGCCCTGAGCTGGCCGCCGAGATCAATGCCGCGGACACCAAAAACCGACTCGAAGACCTCTACCTGCCCTATAAACCCAAGCGCCGCACCAAGGCCCAGATCGCCCGCGAGGCCGGCCTTGAGCCCCTGGCCGACCAGCTCCTGGCCAACCCCGGCCTGGACCCCGAACAGACCGCCACCGGTTTTATCAACGCGGAGCTGGGGGTGGCCGACGCCAAGGCCGCCCTGGACGGCGCCAAGCAGATCCTGATGGAGCGCTTCAGCGAGGACGCCGACCTGCTGGCGCGGCTGCGCCGGATATTGCTGGACGAGGGCCTGCTGAGCGCGCGGCTGGTGGCCGGCAAGGAACAGGAAGGCGCCAAGTTCCGCGACTACTTCGAACACGACGAAGCCCTCGCCAAGGCGCCCGGCCACCGCGCGCTGGCCATGTTCCGCGGCCGCAACGAGGGCGTGCTGAGCCTCGCCATCACCCTGCCCGGCGACGCCGAGCGCACCGGCATGCACCCCTGCGAAACCGTGATCGCCCGGCACTGGCAGATCGCGCAGACTGGGGCCGCCGCCGACGCCTGGCTGGCGGAGGTGGTGCGCTGGACCTGGCGGGTCAAGCTCTACACCCACCTGGAAACCGACCTGCTGGGCAGTCTGCGCGAGCGCGCCGAAGAGGAGGCCATCCAGGTCTTTGCCCGCAATCTCAAGGACCTGCTGCTGGCGGCGCCGGCCGGCCCCCGCGCCACCATCGGCCTGGACCCGGGCCTGCGCACCGGCGCCAAGGTGGCGGTGGTGGACGCCACCGGCAAGGTGCTGGACCACGCCACCATCTACCCCACCGTGCCCCAGAGCAAAACCGCGGAGGCCGCGGCGACCCTGCGCAAGCTGATCCAGAAATACGATGTGGAGCTGATCGCCATCGGCAACGGCACCGCCTCGCGGGAGACCGAGCGCTTCGTCAAAGACCTGCTCAAGGCGCACCCCGAGCTCAAGGCCACCCCGGTGATGGTCAACGAGTCCGGCGCCTCGGTGTACTCGGCCTCGGAGTACGCATCCCGCGAATACCCCGAACTGGACGTGACCATCCGCGGCGCGGTGTCCATTGCCCACCGCCTGCAGGACCCGCTGGCGGAACTGGTCAAGATCGACCCCAAGGCCATCGGCGTCGGCCAGTACCAGCACGACGTGTCCCAGAGCGCCCTGGCGCGCAGCCTGGATGCGGTCGTGGAAGACTGTGTGAACGCCGTGGGTGTGGATGTGAACACCGCCTCCAGCGCCTTGCTGGCGCGGGTCTCGGGGCTGTCCAGCACCCTGGCCGGCAATATCGTCGAGTTCCGCGACCAGCACGGCGCCTTCGCCTCGCGCCAGGCCCTGAAAAAAGTGCCGCGCCTGGGCGACAAGACCTTCGAGCAGGCCGCCGGATTTCTGCGCATCATGAACGGCAGCAACCCGCTGGACGGCTCCGCAGTGCACCCCGAGTCCTACCCGGTGGTGGAAAAAATCGTCCAGGTCACCGGGCGGCCCGTGAACAACCTGCTGGGGGACACCCAGCTGTTGCGCAGCCTGGACCCGGCCAGCTTTACCGACGAGCGCTTCGGCCTGCCCACGGTCACCGACATCCTCAGCGAACTGGACAAACCCGGCCGCGACCCGCGTCCCGAGTTCCGCACCGCCAGCTTCAAGGACGGCGTGGAGACCCTCGCCGACCTGCAGCCCGATATGGTGCTGGAGGGCACCGTCACCAACGTCACCAATTTCGGCGCGTTCGTCGACATCGGCGTCCACCAGGACGGCCTGGTGCATATCTCAGCCATGTCCGAGCGCTTTATCAAAAGTCCCGCCGAGGTGGTCAAGGCCGGCGATATCGTCAAGGTCAAGGTCATCGAAGTGGACCAGGCGCGCAAGCGCATCGCGCTAACCATGCGTCTGGGGGACAAGTCCGAGCCGCGCGCGCCCCATGCGCCGCGCAAGCCGGCCGCATCCAGTGGCGCGTCCAAACGGCCCGCCCAGTCCCCGGCACCCGCCGGCAACGCCATGGCCGCAGCTTTCGCCCAGGCAAAGAAAAGCGGCCAATGACGCGCAGAACGGTGCAGCGGGACGCAATTACTTGTTAAGCTTCCTTGCTCAAAAATACTGGCGCGCCACGCGCGGCCATGACCACCGGTGTACGCGGGAGACTGTAGACGATGACTTGGGCGCGCCGTAGCAGGGCCGGCTGGCCACAGGCGAAATGTTGGCTGCTGATTCTCCTGGGCCTGGTACTGGCAGGCTGCAGCCTGCCGCCCGCGCAACCCGCCGACACACCCGGGGAACCGGAGGTGGTTGCGCCCGAAACGCCGCCGGAGCAACCCGTCGAAGCCGAGCCGGTCGAGCCCGAGCCCGCCCCTGTCGAGGCCACTCCCGAGCCGGCACCTGCGCCGCTGCCCGAGCCCCCGGCGCCCGCCAGGCCCGTCGAGTGCGAGCCGCCGCCCAAGGCAATCAAGCAACTGGGCAAGCGCATTATCGTCGGCTCGGCCGAGTATGTGACCCTGAGCCCGCCCGACACCCACCAGCGCGCGCGCATCGACACCGGCGCGGAGACCTCCTCCATAGGCATTGCCGACTACCGCCACTTCGAGCGCGACGGCAAGCGCTGGATCGAGGTCACCTTTCCCGCCAAGGACGGTGAGCCCGAAGCCGTCATCCGCCGGCCGCTGGTGCGCATGGTGCGCATCAAGCGCCACAATGCCGAGAGCGTACGGCGCCCGGTGATCAAGCTGACGGTGCAGCTGGGCAGCATCAAGGAAGAGATCGAATTCACGCTCGCGGACCGCGACGACTTTGACTACCCCGTGCTGATCGGCCGCAATCTGCTGAGCGGCCGCGCCGTAGTCGATGTCAGCCGCAAATACATCACCCTGGACGCGCCGGCCAAACCATGACCCACCGCATGCAGTTGATTGTACTGGTTACAGTGTTGCTGCTCGCCGGCATCGCCTCCGTGCTCTACAAGCACTATGCGCTGGGATTTCCCATCAATCCCGCCGAGGTGGAAACCGTGTGGACCGTGGAGGCGCGCATCGCCTTCAAGGGCAATGGCGATCCAATTACCGTGCGTTTGCGCCTGCCGGACAGTGTGCGCCCGCCGATCACCACGGCCCAGCCCCGCGAAGGCGATTACCGCTTTTCCATTATCGAGCAGGACGGCCAGCGCTTGGCGCGCTGGCGCGCCGACGGCAGCCTGGGCGAACAGGTATTGCGGCTGCGCTTCACCGACAATCCCGACCAGCACCGCTCGGGCCTGCCCGGCGTGCTGAACCCGCCCACGGAACTGCCCGAGGCACTGAGCTCGGAGGCCCAGGGGCTGGTCGCGCAACTGCAGACCAACCAGCCAACCCATGCCCAGCTGGTGGCGCGCACCCTCAACCTGGTCAATGTCGGCAACGACCCCACAGTACTGTTATTGCTGGGCAGCGACCGCTCGCGGCTCGCCAAGGTCAATCTCGCGGTGGATCTGCTGCGCCGCGCCGGCGTACCGGCGCAGGTGGTGCGCGGCGTCGAGTTGATGGATAACGCGCGCAACCAGTCCCTGCGCTCGCTGCTGGAAGTCCACGACGGCGAACGCTGGCATATCTGGGACGACCGCGAGGCCAAGCGCCTGCCCCACCGCCAGGTGCTGATTCTGGGCCGCGAAGGCGAGCCCATGCTGGACGTGTTCGGCGGCACCAACTCCAGCATCCAGTTCGCCACCCTGCGCGAACAGCGCGGCGCGTTTCAGGCCGCGGTGGATGCCGGTCGCCTGCAGAGCAATGTGCTGGTGGATTTCTCGATCTACTCCCTGCCGCTGGCGGACCAGAGCGCCTTCAAGCTGCTGCTGATGATTCCCATCGGCGCGCTGGTGGTGGTGCTGCTGCGCAATATCGTCGGACTGCGCACCTCGGGCACTTTTATGCCGGTGTTGATCGCCCTCGCCTTCCAGCAGACCACGCTGCTGGTGGGCGTGATGCTGTTTCTGGTCGTGGTGGGCATCGGCCTGCTGGCGCGTTCCTATCTGAGCCGGCTCAACCTGCTGCTGGTGCCGCGCATCGCCGCGGTGCTGGTCACGGTGATCGTGATCTACGGCGCCATCGGCATCGTCTCCCACAAGCTGGGCATGGACGCAGGCCTGCGGGTCATGCTGTTCCCGATGGTCATTCTGTCCTGGACCATCGAGCGCATGTCGATCCTGTGGGAAGAGGACGGCCCCCGCGAAGTTTTCATCCAGGGCGGCGGCAGCCTGATTACCGCCGTGCTCGCCTACCTGCTGATGAGCAACCGGCTGCTGGGCGACATCCTGTTTCTTTATCCTGAGCTGCTGCTGGTGGTGCTGGCGATCGTCATCATGCTGGGTCGCTACAGCGGCTACCGCCTGACCGAGCTGCGTCGCTTCGAGCCGATGGAAAGGTACTGATCACATGGAGCGCCGCTGACGGCCATGTTCGGCTTTATCTCGCCACGCAAGCTGCGCGCCGCCGGGGTCGTCGGCATGAACCGGCGCAATGCGCGCTTTATCGGTCCCAACAACCGGCGCCGTTTCTACAAGCGCGTCGACGACAAGCTGCAGACCAAGCTTTTGTGCGAGCAGCACAACATCAAGGTGCCCAGACTGCTGGGCGTGGTGCGCCTGCAGCACCAGATCAGCGAGCTCAAGGACTTCCTGCCGCCGCTACAACAGTTCGTGATCAAGCCCGCCAACGGCAGCGGCGGCAAAGGCATCCTGGTCATCACCGGGCGCGACGGCGACCGCTACCTGAAGGCCTCCGGCAAGGCCCTGACCCTGACCGAACTGGAGCACCATGTCTCCAATATTCTCAGCGGCCTTTACAGCCTGGGCGGCCTGCCGGATGTGGCGTTCTTTGAAGCGCTGGTGATCGCCGATGACAGCCTCAAAGAGTTCAGCTTCGAGGGCGTGCCGGATATTCGCGTGATCCTGTACCACGGCTACCCGGTGATGGCGATGGCGCGGCTGTCCACCCGCCGTTCCGACGGCAAGGCCAACCTGCACCAGGGCGCCGTGGGCGTGGGCCTGGACCTGGCCACCGGCCACGCGCTCAACGCCGTGCAGTTCTCGCGGCCGCTGGAGCGCCATCCGGATACTGGCAAGGCACTGAAGGACCTCAAGGTGCCGCACTGGCGCGAACTGCTGGTCCTGGCCAGCCGTGGCTATGAAATGAGTGAACTGGGTTATCTGGGCGTGGACCTGGTGCTGGACCAGAACCTGGGGCCGCTGGTGCTGGAGCTCAACGCGCGCCCGGGGCTGAGCATTCAGCTGGCCAATGGCGCCGGCCTCGCGCCGCGCCTGAAGGCCATCGAACGTATTCACGGGCCAAAACGCGACCCCGAACAGCGGGTCAACGCGGCCCTGCAGGCGCTGTCGGCGCTGCCGGTGCGGGATGTCTGACGCGGGACGTCTGACGCTGGACGCGGGGTTTACGGAATAAACGAGCGCCCACAAAAAACGGGGCCCGTGGGCCCCGTTTTCGCTCCTCAATTCCTTACAGCGGGTGTACGTTCTCCGCCTGTGGGCCTTTCTGACCTTGGGTGACGGTCATCGTCACTTGCTGGCCTTCCTGCAGTGTCTTGCGGCCGGAACCGTTGATGGCGCTGAAATGCACGAATACGTCCTTACCACCTTCACGCTCGATAAAGCCGAAGCCTTTCTCGTCGTTGAACCACTTCACGGTACCAGTTACTTGCTCGCTCATACGAATACTTACCTGAATATGCCGACACGGTCGGCGTTTAGCTGACACCGGCATCTGGACCATTCCAGGCAGCCGGCGGGGCAAAACCGTTCTTGCCCGCAGGCACTATAACAGGGTCTTTCGCCGATGCCATAGGTGTTTTTATCGCCAGTTCAAACTCTCAGGCCAATCAGCAGTGTCTTGCGATCGGGACACTCCGCGATCAATGCCAGTTTGGCGGCGCGCGATAACCGCTTGATCCGGTACTCGATCCGCAGCGCCTCGGAGCGACTGTCCAGCGCCAGCTGATAACGCATCTCGATACGTTCGGCACCGCGGGTGAACCGCGCGCCACGCCCGGCCCCCGCGCGGTGCTCGGCCAGGCGGCGCTGGGGATCAACGCTGATGCCGGTGTAGAGCCGGCCGTCGCAGTCGAGGATATAGATGTGCCAGATCGCAGCTGTCATGGGTATCCACCGGCCCAGGGCAAGCGCCAGCAGCAGCGCGCTGGCGGGGACGCCGGGCATGGTAGCGAAGCGGCGGACCGGCTCCAATACGCGCAGCACCGCGGCGTCGCCGCGCCACATCAGCAGCTGCGCCTTTGATCCAGCCAACTGGTAGAATCCCCGGCCGCACAATAGGCCCCGCCATGACACTGCTCAGTTTCCAGAACCTTTTTATCGAATTCGGCCACCAGCCATTGCTGGTGGACGCCCAGCTCACCATCGACAGCGGTGAGCGCATCGCGCTGATCGGCCGCAACGGTGCCGGCAAATCGACCCTGCTGGGCATTCTCGCCGGCACCGTCGTTCCCGATCAGGGCAGCGTCCAGCGCCGCAGTGGCCTGCGGGTCAGCCAGCTGCAGCAGGCACTGCCGGATCCCGTAGACCGCAGTGTGCGCGACGTGATCCGCGACGGGCTTGCCCATGAACGCTCTCTGCTGGAGCGCTACAGCGCACTGGCGCAGCAGACCCTGGACAGTGCAAAAGTGCGCGAACTCGAAGGCCTGCAGGCGGAGATCGATGCCTGCGACGGGTGGCAGCTGGAGCAGCGGGTGGAAACCCTGCTGACCCAACTGGGCCTGCCCGCCGAGCGCACCCTGGCGGAGCTGTCAGGGGGCTGGCGGCGGCGGGTGGCGCTGGGCAAGGCGCTGGTCGCCCAGCCCGATCTGCTGCTGCTGGACGAGCCCACCAACCACCTGGATATCAGCACCATTGAGTGGCTGGAAAACGCCATCAACAGCTTTGCCGGCAGCGTGGTGCTGATCACCCACGACCGCAGCTTCCTGCAGCGGGTCGCCACCCGCATTGTTGACATCGACCGCGGCCGCCTGACCAGCTGGCCCGGCAACTACGCCAATTACCTGCGCCTCAAGGACGAAGCACTGGCCCGCGAGGAAACCGAAAACGCGCTGTTCGACAAGCGCCTGGCCCAGGAGGAAGTGTGGATACGCCAGGGCATCAAGGCGCGCCGCACCCGCAACGAGGGCCGGGTGCGCGCCCTGGAAGCCATGCGCGCCGAGCGCAGCCAGCGCATCGACCGCCAGGGCCGCGCCCAGGTCAGCGTGCAGCGCACGGAATCGTCGGGGCGCAAGGTCATCGAGGCCCAGGGGCTCAGCCACCGCCTGGGCCAGCAGCTGCTGGTCGACAAGCTGGACCTCACCATCATGCGCGGCGACCGCATCGGCCTGATCGGCGACAACGGCGCCGGCAAGACCACCCTGATCAAGCTGTTGCTGGGGGAACTCACCCCGCAGGAAGGCAAGGTCATTCTGGGCACGCAGCTGAGCGTCGGTTATTTCGACCAGAACCGCGAGCGCCTGGCCCTCGACAAGACCGTGGTGGAGAACATTGCCGGCGGCCGCGACGCGGTGACCATCAACGGCCGCGACCGCCACATCATCAGCTACCTGCAGGACTTCCTGTTCTCGCCGGCGCGCGCCCGCACCCCGGTGGGCGAGCTGTCCGGCGGCGAATGCAACCGCGTGCTGCTGGCGCGCCTGTTCGCCCAGCCCCACAACCTGCTGGTGCTGGACGAGCCGACCAACGACCTCGACGTGGAAATGCTCGAAGTGCTGGAAGAGCGCCTGGTGCAGTACGACGGCACGCTGCTGGTGGTGAGCCATGACCGCGTGTTTCTCGACAACGTCATTACCAGCGCGCTGGTATTCGAGGGCGACGGCAAGATCAGCGAGCACGTGGGTGGCTACAGCGACTGGATGCGCTACCGCAACCGGCAGCAGGCGGCCCCGAGCGCAGCGGTCGCTAAACCCGAGGCCAGCCGGCCGGCGCCCGCCAGCAAGCCCGCGACCGCCAAACTCAGTTACAAGTTGCAGCGCGAACTGGATGGCCTGCCCAAACAGATCGCAGCGCTGGAGGCCGAGATCCTCGCGCTGCAGGAAAAAATTGCCGACCCGGCGTTCTACCAGCAGGATTTCGCCACCACCCAGCCCGTGCTGCAAACCCTCGACGACCGCCAGGCCACGCTGGATGCGCTGATGGAACGCTGGCTGGAGCTGGAGGCATTGCAGAGCGGCTGATACCGCCTGCGGGTGGCGAAAAGCGCCGGCGATGCGGGCCGCTGCTTTTCAACCGTCGGCTAGAGAGCCTGCAGGGCCTGTTGCAGGCGCTGCCAGCTGTCGGCGTCGGTGGCTGCGTCATAGGCCACCGGCATGTCGAATTTCCTGCCCTTCTCGGTCGCGCCCGGGTTCGAGAACCCGTGCATGGCACCGGGGTAGTTCACAAACTCCAGCTGCGCCCCGCCCTGCGCCATCGCCGCCTTGAAGGCCGCCACCGTCTCCGGCGGCACCAGCACATCGGCCTCGCCGTGGCACACCAGCACCTTGGCCGTGACCGGCACCGGCGGCTCCGGGGGCCGCACCGCAAGCCCGCCGTGGAAGCTCGCCACCAGCTGCAGGTCCAGGCCGTCCAGCGCCATTTGCGTCACCACCGTGCCGCCAAAGCAATAGCCGATGGCCGCGATCCTGTCGGCGTCCACGCCGGGCTGTTCGCGCAGGGTGACAAGCGCGGCCTCGAAACGCGCGCGCATTGCTGCCGGGTCCGCCATCGCCTCGCCGTACAGTGCCATCGCGCCGTCCAGGTCCTCGGCGCTGCGGCCGTCGCCGTACATATCCAG
>JAVEVZ010000082.1:0-10421 GCA_034004805.1 Spongiibacteraceae bacterium
CCCAGCTCGGCGTTGCTGAGCGCGGCGGCGGCCTTGATCCGGGCCAGGGCGCGCACAAAGGCGGCGGGCATGGGGCCACCGTTAAACCGGAAGTTATCGATGGCGCGCTGGGTCTGTGCGCCCCACCGCGCGGCGGCGGGGACCTCGACGATACCCAGGCTGTCGTGCTCCTTGCGGGATTTGCTCATGACGTGCTCCTGTGGGTGTTTGCGCGGCAGATGGCGAGGCTGCGGCGCCATGCCATGCGACAGGTTATGCGATCACTCTGGCGATGCCGCCACTGGCGGCCGATAAAGCCGCCAGCCATACTTGATCAGCTGATCATAAGAGACGATACCATGCGGGCATCGACGAAGGTTTTCGTCGGCAGTCTGAAGGCGAAGCTGGTCGCGGGCCTCACCCTGAGCCTTTTGATTTCCGTGCTGGCCCTGTCGCTGGTGGCGCGCAATCTCAACGAATTGCGCGACATGGTTGCGCGCTTTGGCTCGCAGGCGCTGCCCGCGCTGATTGACGGCTTTGCGCTGGAGCGCGCGATGTCGTCACTGTCGCTGCGGGTCACGGACTTTCTGTTGTGCGAAGAGAGGGCCGAGTGCGACGGGGTCGATCAGGCGCTGGGCCAGGAAGTGATGGCGATGCGCGCCGGGCTGGCGCCCCTGGCAGACACTGACCCGCGCCGGGCGCTGATGGAAAAACTGCTGGTACGCATCGACCTGGCCCGGGGCCTGGTCGCGCAGCGCCTGGCGCTCAAACAGCAATGGCAGGCTCAGGGGGAAGAGATTGCCGCCCGTTGGGAGCGCCTCAACGCCATTATCAGTCCTTATATTTCCGGGCTCAGCGTCTACCAACGGAACCAGCTCTCCGTGCAGCTGTTGCTGGATATCAAGTCCCAGTTGCAGGAGGCGATCGGCTATCTGCGACTGGTAGCCCTTGCCGACGGCTCGCGCATCGACGTGCTGGAGGCGCGCACGCTGGCCAATCTGAGCCGGGTGCGCTACCGGATTACGCACCTTGACGATAGCGGCGCCCGCGGCGCACTGCTGGCAGAGGTGGATCAGCTCGAAGCCATTGCTCGCGGCGCGGCCAACCCGTTTGCCGCGCGTCACCGGGAGTTGTTGGTGGAGCGCAACCTCGAGCGCTTTGGTGCCGAGCTGGGCGCGCTGACGGCGCGCATGCAGGCGCTCAACCAGGACGCCAACAACACCCTGTCGCAGTCCCTTCGGGCCCAGAGCCGCGCCGGTGCGGCACTCACCGAGCGCACGCTGTACGTACTGATTGCCATGGCGCTGCTCAGCACCGCGGCGTTTGCCGGCCTGGCCTTCTGGGTGGTGGGCCCCCTGGTGGGCCGGCGGGTCAGTTCGCTGGCCACCGCGCTGCGCGAGATCAGCGCCGGGCAGCTCGACCGCCCGGTGCAGGTAGGCGGCGAGGACGAGCTGGTGGAACTGGCGCGGGGGGTGGAGTTGCTGCGCCGCTCGCTGGTGAGCCAGCAGCGTTTTCAGCGCGAGCTGGCGGTGGAGCGGCAGCGCGCCGACCATATGGCCAATGAGTCGCGACTGGTGCTCGAAGAGGCGCGTTCGCGGCAGCATTTCCTGGCCACCATGAGCCATGAGGTGCGCACGCCGCTGAACGGCGTAATCGGCCTGCTGGATATCTGCCTCGGTTCGGATATCGACCCCCAGCAGCGCGAGTACCTCAGGACCGCGCAGTCAGCCGCCAACCAGTTGCTGACGGTGGTCAATGATCTGCTGGAGTTCTCGCGGCTGGAGTCCGGCACGATCGAGCTGGAGCAGCGGCCTGTGGACATCGACCAGCTGAGCACTGACCTGCAGCGCTTTTTTGACCCCGTGCGCAAACCCGACGTGGTGTTTTCGGTGCAGGTCGACCCCGACGTGCCGCGGCCTTTCCTGGGCGACCCCACCCGCATCCAGCAGATTCTCCACAACCTGCTCAGCAACGCCTTCAAGTTCACCGCCCGCGGCCGTGTCGGCCTGCGTATCGGTTGCGCCGATGGCGGCCGGACGCTGCGCATCGAAGTCAGCGATACCGGCATCGGCATGGATGGCGACAAGCTCAATCAGGTGTTTGATGCCTACCGCCAGGCGGACAGTTCCATCACCCGCCGGTTTGGCGGCACCGGCCTGGGGCTGGCGATCGTGCGCCATCTGGTCACGGTGATGGGCGGGCGCGTCGAGGTGGAGAGCGAGCCGGGCAAGGGCAGCCACTTTCTGGTGTCACTGCCCCTGACATCGACCACCGGGGCCCTGCCGTCGGCTGCGCCCCCGCCAGCCGCAGCCGCCCCGGCGCCGATGACGGTGCTGGTCGTCGAGGACAACCCCACCAACCAGCTGGTGGTGCGCACCATGTTGCAGCGCTGGGGTTGCACCGTTGAGGTGGCGGAGAACGGCCGGCAGGCGGTCGCCGCCTATCAGCGCCAGCCGGGGCATTTCGATTTGCTGCTGATGGACTGTGAGATGCCTGAGCTGGACGGCTATGGCGCGACCCGGGAAATACGTCAGTTCGAGAAGGCCTCCGGCCTGCGGCGCTGTCCCATTGTGGGCCTGTCCGCCCACGCGCTGGAGGAGTACCGCAATGCCGCGCTGGCGGCGGGCATGGACGACTACCTCACCAAACCCATCGTCAGCGACGCACTGGCGCGGGCACTGACGCGGCTGCAGGCAAAAAAACACCCGGCCTAGTGCCCGCTGAAGCGCGCAAGGATCTCCGCGCGCAGCGAATCCATCAGGGTTTCGCTGCTGCCGAACTCCAGGTTGGCCAGCTGTTCGGGGGGGGGAAACAGCACCGGGTTCTCGCGCACGTCGCGGGGCAGGCGTGCCAGCGTCGGCAGGTGGGTGGGGGCCGCGCCGTGGGCTGTGAATTCGCGCAGATTGTTGTCGGTCTGGTTGAGAAATGCGACCAGCTCCCAGGCCAGTTCGGGCTGTGACGACTCGGCGCAGACCGTGTAGTAGTCGCACCAGATCTCGCCCCCCTCGCGGCCGATCACATAGCGTATGGTGGGGCGCTGGCGCTGCAGCAGCACCGCATCGGCCGCCCAGGCCATGGCCAGCAGCGCGCCGCGCTGGACCTCGGTCACGGCGTGGCTGGAAATCGCCTGCAGATGTGGCCGGGTGTCCATCAGCAGCGCCTCCGCCTGTGCCAGCTCCGAGGTGGCTATCGAGTTGAACGAATAGCCGTAGTATTTCAGCGCGTTGCCGATGGCGGTCAGCTGGTAATCGTGCACTGTGGCGCGGCCACTGGCCGCGGTTCTGGCGAGATCCCAGAACTCGCGCCAGCTGGTCGGCTCGGCCGCCAGCGCACTGCTGTCGTACACGTAGCCCGTGGTGCCCCAGTTCTTGGGCATTCCCCAGGCCCGGCCGTTGACCTCGATATCCGCGAGAAAGCGCGGCTCATGTTCCGCCAGGCCAGGCTGCAGGCTGGCGGGCAGGGGCCGCAGCAGATTGAGGGCGACATAGCTGGCGATGGTGTAATTGGTGGCGACCACGATATCGAAGCCCGAGCGGCCACTCAGCAGTGCGGCCAGCATGGCCTCGTTGGAGCCGAACTCCCGGACCTTTACCGCGATCTGATGACGGTCCTCGAAGCGCCGGAAGTTGTCGGGGTCGTGGTAGTTGGGCCAGGTCGCTATCGTCAGCTGGCGCGGCGCCGCACGCAGCCGTGGCGCACCCGCCGCGAGGCCGAGATACTGCATGAAGCGGCGGCGTGACCAGGCTTTCATCGCAATGCTTCCCGAGTGTGTCAGACACAGCCTAGCAGGCCGGCGCCAGGGCGGGGGAGGCGCATTTCGGATACGTAATTTTGCCGGCGGGTATCCGGTGGTTTAATCGCAGCCGGGACTTCAGACCAGGAGACAGGTCGGGATTCAATTTCGGATGCAAGAGGACAGGGACGGCCGGCCAAACCGCATAATGATAAAAAGCTGGTGAACGCATGATCAGTCAACGCCCGGCAGACAGTGACAGTAGCTGCAATACCATGGCGAGCCTGCTCGATGAGACCGCCCCGGTCAGCAGTCAGGTCCGCCGCCTGCTTCAGGCGCACTGGCGCGAAGCCCCCGATATGCTGCGGGTGGCGGGCTGGCTGGCTTGCGAGGAGCGTACTCTGCGCCGCAGGCTGACGGAAGAGCAGACCAGCTTCCGCGCCCTGAAGGACGAAATCCGCAGCGAAGTCGCCATCCAGCAGCTGCGTCATACCGCTAACAGCATAAGCGACATCGCCCAGGCCCTGGGCTTTAGTGACGCCGCCAACTTCCGCAAAGCCTTTATGCGCTGGACCGGCCGCTATCCCAGCGACTACCGCCGCTGAGGGGCGCGCGGTTTTGGCGCCAGCCGTTGGCCACAACATAACGCTCCACCCGCCGGGTTGAAAATTAACTAAATTCAGAAGCGCCGACATCGTTCGCATGGCATTTACCCATGAGATAAATAAACTGGCACAATCCCCCGAAGCTGAACAGCAGCTTGGCGCCTGCTCATGGCTTGCTTGATACGATTTTCTGGTGAATGGGGGGTGGTAAGAGGTGGCCCGACAGTGGTTCAGCACCCCCATGCTGGGGCTGTAGGAATTTCAGCGTGTGGCTGTTTCAGGCTGTTCAGAGCAAAGTAGTCAGGTGACCCATGTGAAAGTACTAATCATCATCAATGACCCTCCATATGGAACGGAGCGCCTGTATAACGGGCTTCGTATGGCCCATGCGTTGATCAAGCGGGATGACGAAGTTACGGTGTTTCTGATGGCGGACGCCGTGCTCGGCGCAAAGACCGGGCAGAAAACGCCTGACGGCTATTATAACGCCGAGAGAATGGTCCGCCGCGTGATACCCAGGGGTCGAGTGCTGTTATGTGGAACCTGTATGGACGCCCGGGGAATCGCTGCTGACGAGATTGTCGATGGCGCGGAGCGGAGCACGATGGATACGCTGGCGGAAGCAACCGCCCAGGCCGACAAGGTGCTTGTCTTTTGATCGCCTGCACGCGAGCGTTGCTCAAGCACGCCCGTGTTTTATCGAGCCTTTACTGGGTGCGCTTATGCATATTGCCTGATCAAAATCGCCGGTATGCCAGTTTCTCCCTGCCAGAGAATGCCACACTGCAAGGTGACGAGGGGCTGGGGGTTGATTATTAACGGGTGTCAGGGAGTGGAGTAGCGTGCTGGGCTGGCAACTAATAATCCGACGTGGGGCGAAGCGCGCTCCGTTTGATGATTCTGTCAACGAGCAGCGAGTCGCGAGCTGGAGAGCGGCCCTGGGTGGTACCCGCTGGCTTGACGATCTGGTTGAATCCGGACATGCCCTTGACCTTGGAGGCAATGGCTATCCCTGCCGTTACGTGGTTGCGGTGGGTACGCTGCTGGAGATGCTGCAATCCGGCACTCCTCGCTCGGAAGGTGCATCCGTTATCGGCGACGACTACGTCCTGCCGGGCACGTGGACGGGTGATGAGGACATTGCCTTGGAGCTTCTTTATGCGGCAGACCCCTTGGAGTTGCTAGTTGTTGAAGCATGGGATCAAAGTTGATTCCGCGCTCTACAATGCCTCGACGGGGGGGGCCGGGGTTTGCGCCGGTTGTGCTGTGTCTGACGTTGCTTTGTTCCAGAACATAATGGCTTGTCTGCTGCGTTGCGACGACCAGCTGACAAGAGTTACTGATCGCTGTAGCCACTCAATTCTGATGGTCATAACGGGGAGAACGAACGATGAGTAAAGTTGTTGATGCGGTTATTTCAGCAAATGCCGAATATGTCGCCAGCTTCGGTGATAAGGGCAATCTGCCAATGCCGCCTGGCCGACAGTTTGCCATTCTGACCTGCATGGATGCCCGTCTGGATCCCGCCAAGTACGCAGGGCTATCGGAGGGTGACGCCCATGTGATCCGCAACGCGGGAGGCCGCGCCAGCGACGACGCCATCCGCTCGCTGGTCATATCCTACAAATTGCTTGGGACCAGGGAGTGGTTTGTCATCCATCACACAGACTGCGGGATGGAGACATTCAACAATGACATCATGGGCGACCTGCTGTCGCGCAGCCTCAAGACGGCGAGTATCGATCAATCCGGTTGGCATGACAGCGATGCCGGTGGTGGCACAACGGACGGGAAGTTCATTGAATGGTTGACGATCAGTGATCAGGCTCAAAGTGTTCTGGCTGATGTGCGCCGCATCAGGGGCAGTTCCATGGTGCCAAAAGACATTCCGATCTACGGCTACATCTATGACTGCAAATCCGGAAGGCTTATAGAGGTCCCGGAGGCAACAGCGGCCGGCAAGGCAGCGCAGAAAGCCTGACCGGAAGACCTGGCCGGCAGGTCTGGCCAGCGAAACCGCGCAATCTGTAGGCGGACGCCGCGTGTTGTTGCGCGATGTCTGGCATTCGATGGTCGGCGACGTTGAGCGGTCCCTGGCCGGGCGCCACCTTCGCTGCGCAGACGCACGAAGAAAAGCCATGGCCGGGATTCCATTGCACTCACCCCACACGGCCAACTCCGAGATACGGGGCGCGGCACGGGCTTCTGGCTGGAAGAGCTTGCCGCGTTCCGCCGCGAAGCCGCCAGAGATAAGGCTACAATGGCGGTATCTGACTCAACAGACCCTCGCGTGTTATGCCTGTAGATCTCGATGCGCTCTATCCAAAGCTGATCGGACTGCTGCTGGACACAGTCTTCGTAGTCGATGCCGATAATCGCATTGTTTTTGTGAGTGACGCGTGCGTGGCGCTGCTTGGCTACCGTGCTGACGAACTCACCGGGACCTTGATCACCCGCTATATGCACCCGGATGATGTCGCGGTAACCCTAGCCTCCATTGCCCGGGTTATGAAGGGCCAGCCCCACGCGGATTTTCGCAACCGGTATATTCACAAAGATGGCGCTATCGTCTACATCCTGTGGTCTGCACACTGGTCAGAAGAAGATGGTGTGCGGATCGGTGTGGCGAGAAATGTGACGGCATTGAGGCGGGCCGAAGAGGACTTGGTTTTTCTCGCCCATCACGACCCCCTCACCGGGCTGACCAACCGATCGCTTTTCAATGATCGGCTGGACGCTGCGTTGCGCGCGGCTCGCCGCCACAGGAATAGCCTGGCTCTATTATTTCTGGATATCGATGAATTCAAGTCCATTAATGACACCTATGGACACGCAATGGGTGATCGTGTGCTGTGCGAGATGGCGCGGCGACTGGAGCGCTGCGTGCGCGCGACAGACACCGTGGCCAGGATGGGTGGTGATGAATTCACAGTGCTGTTGACGGACATCCAGTCCGATGCTGCCGTGTCGGCGAAGGTGGACCAGATTGTTGCAATCATGAATGAACCGCTTGGCGCAGTGTGTGCAGGGGTCGATATGCCGTCCTGCAGTATCGGCGTGGCCCGTTATCCTGTGGACGGGGAGGATGTCGACACGCTGCTGAGCCACGCGGATGACGCCATGTATCGGCTGAAGAGACAGCGGGCAGACGCTTCTTAGCGACTCCATGCAGTGTTCGGTGATAGGTCTTACGGCCGTTCTCCCGCCTCCCGCGCGGCCGAATTCGGCGAAGGCCATTCCACCTGCCTTTTCCTGCTGTGGTTTTCCGAGACTCCCAGGTCTGATATCACTGCAATTGCTATAAACCCTGCAAAGAGAGGCATTCTATGAAAACGATGATTGGAGCGTTCCTTGTCGCCCTGGTTGGCGCTGTGCCATTGCACGGCTATTCGGAAAGTGATGTCGAAAGCCTTTCTCCCGGGTTAAGGGCGCTGCTCAAGCAGGAGATGGTCGCGATCCAGGATGGGATGAAAAATATGGTGCCCGCCTTTGCCTCCGGCGATCTCACTGAGGTTTCTGCGATAGCGGGAAGGATCAGCCAGAGTTTTATTCTTAAGCAGGCTATTACAGAGGCGCAGAATAAAGAGCTTCATGAGACGCTTTCGAAGGACTTCCTGGCAAAGGACCGGCAGTTTCACCAGTATGCCGACATGCTCGAACATGTCAGTAAGGAAGGGCATGCGGAGCTTGTGGTGTTTTACTATTCCAAGCTGATGGAATCGTGTGCTGGCTGTCACAGTGAGCACGCAACGCACCGCTTTCCGGCCTTTACCAAAGCCCCGGAAAAGCAGGGGCATCACCACTAGGGAGTCTCTGGATAACTACCGCGCTCGACAGCTGAGGCATCGACGGTGCGCGGAATGTAAAACCAGTGGGATTGCCTGCCGCGCTGATCACTGTTGACCTTCCGGTAGGGCACTGCGGGCTTAATTGCGTATGCGTCATCGAGTATTTACCTATATAACCCAGGGGCCGAAGCTGCTGGTTCTCGATTATGTGGATGGTTCCTATGTTGAGCCTCAGATTCCCGGCGGTACGATTGAGCCCGGAGAGTCGCCGGAACAAGCCGCGTTGCGTGAAGCGCGGGAGGAGACCGGTCTCTCCGGTTTGAAAGTCGTGTCTTTTCTAGGGTCGTTTATCAGCGACTTACGGGCCATCGGCCGGAATGAGACGATAAAAGCCTGGTTCTTCCATTTGGAGGCGGCGGGGCCGACACCTCAACGGTGGCGGCATGCCGAATCTGACCCCCACGATGGCTCGGCGCCGGTTTATATAGAACTTTACTGGGTCCCTATGGAATCCATACCGAAGCTCGGCGGGATTGATTGCACAATGCTCCCTGAACTGGCAGAGTCGGTCGCGAACTATGCCGCTCGGAATGGCGCTTGAAACGCAACCCCGGAATAGCCGGGCAGCACCCGGCAGCCTGACCCCCACCGCTACCTGGCAGCTGTATGTGTAGCATCGTGGCCAGAGTCGGTACGCGCCCGGCAGTATGCGTCGGTGCAACCCCGGTAACAGGAATATCCATATGCGTGCTATTTCTATGGCCGCCAGGTCTGCTTCGGCCTAATAGTTGTATGATGTACGCCTAACCGATCAACAAGTGAGGACTACGATAATGTCTATTCGTATCAATGATGTCGCTCCGGATTTCACCGCCGACTCCACCGCAGGCAAGCTTAAACTTCACGACTGGATTGGCGACAGCTACGCCATCCTCTTTTCGCATCCCAAAGATTTTACGCCGGTGTGCACTACGGAGTTCGGCGCCGTGGCCAGGCTGGCCCCCGAGTTTAAAAAGCGCAACACCAAAGTGATGGGCGTATCGGTGGACAGTGTTGAAGAACATAAAAAGTGGAAGCGTGATATTGAAGCTGTCGCTGGCGCGCCTGCCGATTTTCCGATCATTGACGACACGTCGTTGAACGTCGCCAAGCTGTACAACATGCTTCCGGCCGACGCCTATCTGCCCGACGGCCGCACGCCTTCGGACAGCGCGACAGTGCGGACCGTTTTCATTATCGGCCCGGACAAGAAGATCCGTCTCACCCTGTCTTATCCCATGTCGGTAGGGCGCAACTTCGCGGAAATTCTGCGTGCGCTGGACGCGATCCAGATCACTGATGGCGTGCCGATAGCAACGCCTGCGGACTGGGTGCCCGGGCAGGATGTGATCGTGGGGTTGAGCCTTAACGACGAGCAGGCCAAGCAGAAGTTCGGCGAGCTGGACGTCAAGCTGCCCTATCTCCGCTATGCCAAGGCGCCGAAGAAGTAGTGTATTCAGTTGGACCGGTAACGCCCGGACGTGTTGCGCGGCGGGGAGGCCTGCATGGCAGAGCCGATACCTTCGCCGCCCCGCACGACAGCCCGGGCGTGACAGGCTGGGCGTGACAGCCCCGTGTCTGCAAACGCCCTTCGAATACCCCGATATCAGGCCCCCTTGCGGGCCTTCCTCCCGCACACCTCCCTGAACCCCGCCGCCATAAACGGCACCATGCGCTGGTAGGCGGCCTCAAAATCGTCGGAGTGGCATTTGCCGTTGGAGAGCCTGTCGATACGGCCGGTGTTGGTCAGGGTCAGGACGCCGGACAGGTAGTGGTAGCACCAGTACACATCTTCCTCGCGGGCGCCGGGCAGGGATTTTTTCAGGGCACTGATAAACCGTGTGACCAGGCCGTCGAAGGCGCGTGACATCAGTGCCTTGCCCCAAACCGGGGAGTTGTTGATGCAGGCCCGCAAGCCGGACCTGCACTGCGCAATGGTGGCGGGGCGCGGCCATGCGCCGATGCTGGACGAGCCCCAAGCGCTGGCGGCACTGGATACGTTTCTGGCCGCCGGCTGAGCGCGCTCAAAGCCACGCCCTCAATGCCGAGCCAAAACCCCACTAAAGTCCCACCCAAGATCAGTACGTGAACCCGTCAGTCGGCGTTCGCGCGCAGAGCGGGTATAGTCGGCGCTGACGCGAACCGGGGAGTTGTCGATGAGAATTTTTGTCTTGTTGTGGGCGCTGGTGCTGGTGTGGCCGGCCTGGGCGGATGCCGACGGCTACGCTCGGCAGTCGGCGCAGGGCGCGGTGGCCACGGTGCATCCACTGGCCACCC
>JAVEVZ010000083.1:0-10385 GCA_034004805.1 Spongiibacteraceae bacterium
CGCTCTTCCGATCTGATGGTTTCGTTGGCGTTGCCGTAGACCACCGACACGGTGGCGCTCACCCCCGGTGCGACCAGCACGCCATCCACTTCACGCTGGATGGCGTCGGCGTCTTCCATGTCGAAGGGCTCGGCGGCGGTGCGCACGCCGCCGGGACCGCGCTGGGAGGTGCCGGGCATCACGAACAACAGGTTGGAGCCGATGCTGCTGATGGATTCGGTCACGCTGCGGGTCGCGGACTGGCCCAGGTGGACCATGGCCACCACGCTGCCCACGCCGATGATGATGCCCAAGGTGGTCAGAAACGAGCGCAGCAGATTGCGCGCGATGGCCTGCATGGCCATCAGCAGGATATCCAGCACTCTCATCCGGCGCTGCCCTCCAGGATCCCGGCGGGCGCGCCGTCCTTCATCAGCTTGCCGTCGACAAAGTACAGCAGGCGCTCGGCAAAGCGCGCTACGCTGGGCTCGTGGGTCACCATGACGATGGTGATGCCGCGCTCCTCGCGGATGCGGCTGAGCATGGTCATGATTTCGTTGGCGCGGGCGCTGTCCAGGTTGCCGGTGGGTTCGTCGGCCAGCAGCAGAGGCGGTTCCGTGACCAGCGCCCGGGCGATGGCCACCCGCTGCTGCTGGCCGCCGGACAACTTGTTGGGCGGCGCGTCTTCGCGGCCCGCCAGGCCCACCACGCGCAGGGCCTCCATCGACCGCTCACGGCGTATGGCGGGCTTGACGCCTTCATAAATCAGCGGCAACTCGACATTGCCCAGGGCGCTGACCCGCGGCAGCAGATTGAAACTCTGGAACACAAAGCCCATGTAGTGGCGGCGCAGCAGGGCCAGCTGGTCGCGGTCGAGGCTGCCGACGTCGACGCCGCGAAAGAAGTACTGGCCGGCGCTGGGCACGTCGAGGCAGCCCAGCACGTTCAGGCAGGTGGACTTGCCGGAGCCGCTGGGGCCCATGACGGCGACGAATTCGCCGTCGGTGATGGTGAGGTCGACATTGTCCAGGGCGCGCACTTCGGTGGGGCCTGCGCCGTAAATTTTGTAGATACCGCGCATCTGCAATATCGGCACCGCCATGGGGTTAGCTCCCGCCGCCGGCCGGTACCACGCCGGTAATCACTTCCTCGCCCGCGCGGAGTTCGTCGCCCAGCACTTCGGTATAACGGCCGTCGGAGGCGCCGAGCCGCAGCGGCAGGCGCTGTGGCTGACCGTCGCGCAGGACCCATACGGCATTGCCGGGGCTGTGGTCCTGTTGCGAGCGCGCGCCTGGCGGGCCGAACATCCCGCCGCTGGCCTGCACCTGGGACGGCGGGGTGAAGCGCAGTGCGCTGTTGGGCACCCGCAGCGCCTGCTCGCGAATGCCGGTGGTGATGGTCGCGGTGGCCGTCATGCCCGGCTGCAACAGGCCTTCGCTGTTGTCGACGCTGAGCACCGTGGTGTAGGTCACGACGTTGTTTTCCGTGGTCGGATAAAGGTAGACGCTCATCACCTCGGCCTGGAACCGGCGGCCCGGCCAGGCGTCGACGCTGAACACGGCCGTCTGGCCGGCCTTCACCATGCCGACATCGGCCTCGTCGAGGGCCACGTGCAGCTCCATTTCGCGCAGGTCTTCGGCGAGCAGAAACAGCTGGGGGGTCTGGAAGCTCGCCGCCACGGTGGTGCCCGGCTCCACGCTGCGCAGCAGCACGACGCCGGTAATGGGCGCGGTAATAACGGCTTTATCGAGGCGCGTCCGGGCCTGCGAGACCGCGGCGCGGGCTTCCTGCACTGCCGCATGGGCATAGGTCAGCTTTGCGGCTGCGCGTTTGCGGGTGGCCCGGGCACTGTCGCGCTGGGCTTCGGAGGCGAGCTTGCGCGCCATCAGGCTGAGGACGCGCCGCTCATCGACACTCGCCTCTTCCATGGTGGCTTCGGCCTCGGCCACCGAGGCCTGGGCCAGCGCCAGCCGGGCCTCGGCCTGTTCGAGGGCGACCCGCAGTTCATCGGTGTCGAAGCGCGCCAGCACATCGCCCTTGCTGACCTGGTCGTTTTCCCTGACCAGCACTTCCCGCACCAGGCCGGAGATCTCCGCGCCCACGGTCACTTCGCTCTTGGGCTGCAGATTGCCGGTGGCTGTCGCGGTGAGCACCATATCACTGCGGTCCAGCGCATGAGTCTGCCAGCGGACCGTCCCGTCCTCGGGCCGGAACCACCAGGCCAGGACCGCCACCAGCAGCAGGATAAGGAGCGCGGTGATACCGCTGCCCAGCCACTTGCGGCCCTGTTCGGCGCGCAGCATGGCGCGCACCTGAGCTGCCATGGCCTTGAGTTCATCGGTATTCGCGGTGGTCATCTGCTGGTGCTCATCCTCTGGCGGTGCGCGCCGCCGGACATCCGGCGATTGCTGCAGGCGGCCCAAGCGCATTTCACCAGGGACAGCGCGTCTGGCCGGCCACAATACCAAACTCCCCGGCACCCCACACGCCCGGGCCGGATGAGCGGGGCCGGGGCATCAGCTCGGGAAAACCGGCGCACACGTGCCGGGGTCAGTGCATCAGCCAGTTAACCAGACCACCGGTCAGGATCAGGTGCGCAAACAAACCCGCGCCCAGCAGCAGCGGCCGCAGGCCCGCCTGGCCCATGCGGCGGATATTGGTGTCGATGCCCAGGGCCGCCATGGCGGTGGTGAGCAGCAGTATCCCGGTCAGGCGCAACGCGGCGACCAGCGGCTCAGGCAGGACAGCCAGGGAGTTGAGGCCGGCAATGGCGATAAAGCACAGCGCGAACCAGGGCAAGGTGATGGGCTGGCGCAGGACAACCGGTTCGGCGACGCCGGTCTGGGCGGCCTCCCGGCGGATGCGGCGGGCGACCAGAGTGGCGACGATCAGCAGGAACGGCACCAGCAGCATGACCCGGATCATCTTGGCGATCACCGCGTTGTAGCCCACCTCCTCGCCCAGGGCGGTGCCGATGGCGACTACCTGGGCGACCTCGTGGACGGTGGAACCCACGTAGATGCCGAAATCGAAATGGGCCGCCCCCAGCCAGGCGTAGATCAGGGGGTAGACAAACATAGCCAGGGTGCCGAACAGCACCACCGAGGCCACCGCCAGGGCAGTTTTTTCCGCGTCCTCACCCCGCTTCAGCCCGAGGACCGGGACTGTCGCCACCACTGCGGCTGCGCCGCAAATTGCACTGCCGGCCGCAACCAGGAGCACCGTGTCGCGGTGCATATTCAGCACCCGGCGACCCAGAAACCAGCCCATGGCCAGGGTCGAGACCACCATTACCACGTCCACCAGCACGCCGGCAGCACCGATCTCGATGATCTGCTGCAGGCTCAGGTTAAAGCCGAACAGGGCCACGCCAGCGCGCAGAAAGTAGCGCTGGGCCAGGCTCAGACCGTGGCGGAACGCGCCGCCCCCGAGCTGCGGCACGGCGTTGCCCAGCAGCGCGCCGATCACGATAGCGAGGGTCAATGACCCCACCCCGTAGCGCACCGCGGCATCCAGTCCGGTCAGGGCATAGGCCAGGGCGCTGATGGCCGCGACCAGCAGCACGCCCGGCATCGCCTGTCTGCAGGTTTTCATGGCACGGCTCCCCAATGGCGGTGGACGCACCATACGGGGCGGGCATAGAATCTGTAAAACCAATCATTTAGATGTATTAGATAAGCAAATCTGATGAAAATTACCCTGCGCCAATTGGAAGTGTTTGCCGCGATTGCCAGCCACGGGCACGTGACCCGGGCCGCGGCGGCGGTGGCGATGACCCAGTCCGCGGCGAGCATGGCGCTGGCGGATCTTGAACAGCAACTGGGCGCCGCACTGTTCGATCGGGTGGGCCGGCAATTGCTGCTCAATGACACCGGCCGCCTGCTGCTGGGACCGGCCCGGGACGTGCTGGACCGGGCCAGGGATATCGAGACCATGGCCAGGGGCGAAACCGCGGAGTTCGATCTGCACCTGGGCGCCACGGTGACCATCGGCAACCATCTGGTGCCGGGGCTGGTTGCCCGGTTGCGGCGCGATTACCCCAACAGCCGGGTGCGGATTTCGCGCTATAACACCGAACAGCTGCTGGCCCAGGTCAACAGCGGCCAGATAGACCTGGGGTTTATCGAAGGCCCCGGCGGCGATGACAGCATCCGGCGCCTGACCTGGCGCCAGGACTGGCTGGTTATTTTTGCCGCGCCGGGTCATCCACTGGTGGGCAGCGGCAGAGCGCCGCAGACCGGGGCCGCGCCGGCCATTACGCCAGGGCGCCTGTCGGAGGCGGACTGGATCGTGCGCGAGCGCGGCTCGGGCACGCGCCAGGTGATGGACCGGGCGCTGCTTGCGGCGGGCGTCAAACCGCGTATCGCCTTTGAGCTGGAGCAGCCGGAAGCCATTCGCCAGTGCGTCAAGGCGGGCCTCGGTATCGGCTGCCTGTCGGCGCTGGAGCTGGAGGACGCGTTTCGCGCCGGCACCCTGGTCCCGCTGGCAACGCCGTTTCTGGATATGCGACGCAACCTGGACGTGGTGCTGCACCGCCGCAAATACCTGAGCCGGGGCATCGCGGCGATACTGCAGGAGTGCGGCATCGACAGCCACGCCGAGGGCTGAACCGGCGGCAGGCGCCGGTCCATCCCCGTCGCGCCTCAGCGCAGGACTGTCGCCGCGACGTCGTCGGGCGTGTCGTCGCGGTAGAACGCCTCCAGCGTGGCCATGATTTCTTCCGCGGTGTCCGCATAGGTGAACAGCGCGGTGTCCTCGGGGTTGATAAAGCCCTCTTCCACCAGGCAGTCGAAGTCGACGACGCGCCGCCAGAACTCCGTGCCCACCAGCACGATGGGAATACGCGCCATCTTGCCGGTCTGCACCAGGGTCAGCACCTCGAACAGTTCGTCGAAGGTGCCGTAGCCGCCGGGAAACGTGACCAGGGCGCGGGCGCGCAGCAGGAAATGCATTTTGCGAATCGCGAAATAGCGGAACTGAAAGGCCAGCTCGGGGCTGATAAAGGGGTTGGGCTCCTGTTCATGGGGCAGCGTGATATTGAGCCCGATGGAGCGCGCGCCGGCATCGAATGCGCCGCGGTTGGCCGCTTCCATAATACCGGGGCCGCCGCCGGTGACCACCACAAAATCGCAGCGGTCCTCCTGCTGAAAGCGCTGGGAAATCATCTGCGAAAACCGTCGCGCCTCTTCGTAGTAGCGGGCCTGGGCCAACTGGCGCCTGGCGCTGGCAAGGGCCGCCGGCGACGCCGCGTCCTGCCCTCCCTCCGCCTGCGTCAGCGCCGCCAGCCGCGCCTGCGCCTCGCCCAGGGAGGGCACGCGGGCGCTGCCGAATACCACCACGGTCGAGGTGATACCCTGGGCGCGCAGTTGCTGTTCGGGCTTGAACAGCTCCAGCTGCAACCGCAGGGGCCGCAGATCGTCCTGGGCGAGAAATTCGATGTCTTCCTGCGCCAGCCGGTAGGCCGCGCCACCCGTGATCGCCGCCCGCAGTGCTGCGCGTTGTTCGTCATCGATCATGCCTGCACTCCAATCAATACCTTCATCAATAACGTAAACCGTGCCGCATCGCGGTGGACGCGGCATCGTGGGATTCGTGCCTATTTATCGCAGGAAAGAGCGGCGGCCCGGGGACGCCCGGCGCCGCGGGCAGAGCATCCGACACCATGCCGGGAGCAATTCAGCCCAGGGCACAGCCGCCATCATCGCAGCCGGGAGCATCCGCGCCGGCGGCGCCGGGTGACGTGGACTCACCCGGCGCCGCGCTGCCTTCCGTCAGCAGCCGGCCCAGGATCACGCCCAGGCGCAGGTCGTCAAGCAAACCGAACTCGTGCAGACGCAGGCGCCCGGCGCGGTCGAAGAGCATCAGGGTCGGCGTGCCGCGCATGCCGTAGGCGCGCATGGTAGCGGGAATCGGCCCGTCGTCCAGCGCGCGATCCACCCCCACCGGGTGAGTGACGCGGTACTCGTGCAGGAATGCCTCCAGCGCCACCGGCGTCATCGCCGCGTGATGCTCGAATACCGTGTGCAGGCCCACCACCGCGACGCCGTCACCAGCGTAGTCGCGGTGGATGCGTTCCGCCTGCGGCACGGCGTGACTGACGCAACCCGGGCACAGCATCTGGAAGGCGTGGGCCACCACGACCCGGCCCCGCAGGGCCGCCAGACCGGGCGGTTCAGCCGTGTTGAACCAGCTGTCGATCTGCCATTCGGGCGGCAGAGCTGCATCGCGCATTGCTTATCCTCCCGCTGATCCAGGCACCCGCCTGGTGCGAGGCGAGGTGCTCAATGCCAGCCTACCACTGCCGCCACCGCTGCCGCAGCTTGGATTTATCGCCGCAGCCCCCCATAGTAGGAAGCGGCGCTCGCCCCGCTGTCGTTGCGCGTATCGCGCTGGTCTGTGCGGCAATCACGGGGCTGCGCCGTGTCCGGAGGTCGCTTTACGAGCTGCCTGGCAATGACGATTTCGAGGCTCATCTATGGAGTATCAGGATTACTACCAGACCCTGGGCGTGGCCCGCGACGCCAGCCAGGACGAGATAAAAAAAGCGTTTCGCAAGCTCGCGCGCAAGTACCATCCGGACGTATCCAAGGAGCCGGATGCCGAGCAGAAGATGAAGTCGGTCAACGAGGCCTATACGGTGCTGTCCGACCCCGAGAAACGCCTGGCCTATGACCAGCTCGGCAGCGGCTACCATTCCGGCGAATCGTTCCGCCCGCCACCCGACTGGGACGCCGGCTACGAATTTTCCGGCGGCGGCGCAGGCCCCGACGCCGCCGATTTCTCGGCGTTTTTTGCCGAGATGTTCGGCCGGATGGGCGGTGCCGGGCGCGGCTTCGAGGGCGGCTTCGAAGGTCGGCGCGGCCATGCCCAGCGCGGCGAGGACCACCACGCCAAGGTCCTGCTGGACCTGGAGGATGCCTACCTGGGCGCGACCCGCCAGATCACCCTGCGCGCGCCCGAGGTCGACGCCAGCGGCCGGGTCCACGCCCGCGAACGCACCCTCAATGTCAAGATTCCCAAGGGCGTATACGCCGGCCAGAGTATCCGCCTGAGCGGCCAGGGAGGACCGGGGTTCGGCGGTGGCAGCAACGGTGACCTGTTGCTGGAAATCCAGTTCAAGCCGCATCCGATCTATCGCGTCGATCAGCGCGACGTGTCCAGGCGCCTGCTGCTGACCCCCTGGGAAGCGGCCCTGGGCGCCACGATTCCCGTAGCGACGCCGGCCGGCGAGATCAAGCTGCGAGTGCCCCCCGGCACCCAGAGTGGCGCCCAGTTGCGTGCCCGCGGCAAGGGTATTCCGGGCAGCCCGCCGGGGGATCTGCTGCTGGAACTGCAGGTGCGGCTGCCCCCAGCAGACACGCCCGAGGCCAAGGCGCTGTACGAGAAAATGGCGGAAACGATGCCCTTTAATCCGCGGCAGGAGCAGTGATATGCGTGACCATCAATCCGACAATGCCCGCAAGGGCTCACAGCACTCCCCGGACCTGCAGGCGACGGCGCTCGACGACGCCTGGCTGCCCCTCGAGCAGATCGCGGCGGCGTGTCGGGTCGAACCCGAGTGGCTGCTGATGCGGCTGGAACAGGGGCTGCTGCCCGACACCGCCTGCATGGGCGGCGTGTGGCGCTTCACCAGCGTGAGCGTGGTCAGGGCCCGGCGCATGCGCGCCCTGGAGCGGGACTTCGAGGCGCTGCCGGACCTCGCGGCGCTGGTCGCCGACCTGATCGAGGAGCGCGATCGCCTGCGGGCCCGGCTGCGCAACGCCGGGCTGGAGTAGGCGGCGTGGCCAGGTGCGAGTTTGCTTTCAGCGATATCGCCGCCGAGTGTGAGGTCGTCAGCGGCGTGCACCACCTGGATGGCCGGGACCTGGGCCTGCGCATCCATGTGCCGCAGGCCCTGCAGGGGCGTTTTCCCTTTAACTGCAGCGCCTACGATTTCCTGCAGTTTCTACGCCCGCAGATTCACCAGTACGGCCTGATCGAGTTTCTCGGCCTGCCCCTGAATCCCAGCAACTACACCCTGGCCCAGCGCGCGCCCCAGCAGCACGGCTACAGCAGCAATCCCTATATGACCGACCGCTGCCAGAGTCCCCACCAGGACACACCGCCCTACCCCACGGCGTTCTGGCTGGCCGAGCCGCGGCGGTTCTTCGCGACCTGGGTGATGTCGACCCGGGGCCTGCAGAACTTCCTGAGCGCACAGCGGCAAACCCCCGCTGCCGAGATAGAGGCCCTGCACCGGCGCCTGGTCCCGCAAAGTCTGCGCGACGACACCGGGCTGCTGCTGAATCAGAGCCCCGGGCTGCTGCTGATCGACAACAGCCCGCATCACGCCCTGTACCATGCCAGAACCTGCGACTTCGTCGCCCAGGCCCAAACGCCGGACTTTGCGGAAGACGCACCGATGTATGCGTTCAATGAAGTCGGTTTGTTGAACTATATGGACGCCCTGGACAGCCGCCGCGGGGCCGCCCACCGCGACGCCCGCGAGACAGCGCATGTGCGGGAATTCATGGAGGCAGAGCGCATGGCGGGTAATTGAAGTATCCGGCCGTCGGGGGTCGGCGACCGGTTTCTAATACAAGAGGGGTTTGGAAACGGTGTCTCGCCCAGAACAAAATCGTCTGCTCGACGCCCTCTCACAGGAGGAGCAGCTACGCCTGTTTCCCGAACTCGAAGCCGTCACCATGTGCGCGGGAGATACCATCTACGCACCCGACACCACAATTGACTACGTCTATTTTCCGACCACATCCATCGTCGCTCTCCTGCATATAACTGAAAACGGCGCTTCCGCCGAAATTGCATTGGTAGGCAATGAAGGTCTGGTTGGCGTGTCTCTATTTATGGGGGGCGAGACCACATCGAGCTGGGCCGTCGTACAGAGCACGGGAAAGGGGTATCGCCTGCCAGCAAAGCGCCTTAAGCAGGAATTTGTTAAAGGTGGAAGGCTGCAGAATCTGTTGTTGCGGTACACCCAGGCCCTGCTCACGCAGATGGCACAGACTGCCGTGTGCAATCGTCACCACACAGTGGACCAGCAACTCTGCCGCTGGTTACTGCTCAGCCTCGATCGTCTGCCCTCGAACCAGCTGTCGATAACCCAGGGGTCGATCGCCAATATGCTGGGTGTGCGCCGGGAAGGCGTCACAGAAGCCGCCGGAAACCTGCAACGCGCGGGCCTGATTCACTACTCGCGTGGAAAAATCGAAGTACTGGACCGCATTGGCCTGGAAGCACGGGTATGCGAGTGCTATCAGGTGGTCAAACGCGAAGCGGACCGGCTGCTCCCCCCCCTCTGTAGAAATTCGGTGCCTGTACGAAAAACGGCCCGCCAATCCAGGGTTGGCGGACCGTTTCGTGAGGCCATGCTTCCTCAGGCTCTGACCACCCTGCTCAACCCGACTGAGGCTCCAGTATGATGACTTCTACGCGGCGGTTCTGCTGCCTGCCGCTCGCAGATCCGTTGTCGACCTTAGGGCTGTGCATGCCCTTGCCCACCGTGGTGATGCGTTGCGCAGCAATACCTCGGCTGACAAGATAGGCCTTGACCGACTCGGCACGCCGCTCCGACAGCGCCTGATTGTAAGCCTCAGCGCCGACATTGTCGGTATGGCCCTCAACCTCGACTTCGCGATCTTGATATTTACTCAGAAAATTTACGAGATTATTTAGATTGCTCTCAGCACCGGCCTTGAGTTCGGCCTTGTCTGTTGCAAACAGCACATCACCTAAAGTCAGCACCAGGCCGCGATCGGTCTTCTCCGCCTTCAGCCGCTCAATCTCGCCCTGCATAGCTTGCTTCGCGCGCCTGGCCTCGGCGGCATCTGACTGGGCACTGTCAGCCTCGCTGGTACGCGCATCAAGGCGAACGGTGGTGCGCATGCGGACAAGCTCCTCCCGTTGCGCCTCCAGAGCGCTGGTCGTCGCACGCGCGGTGGCTATTTCAACCTGGCGGTCTGCCATGAAAACCCGATGCGCGCCCAGCGCTGCATCCTTTTCGCTCACGGGTTGTTCCGCCAACCGAACCGCTGCCTCCGCTTCTTCCTGAGTGCGCGGCACACGATTCGTCAAGGCGGGATCAGACTGCAATCGCGTCAGTTTGTTGCGCACCTCCTGCGCACCGTCCGGCGTGCTAGGCGCAACGACGCAGCCCGCAGCAATAACCAGTATGAGAAGTACGCCGGCGTGCATGGCGTGGCGGCAAGCCCGATAATAAATACCTTTGCTGCTGACTACCGGGAAATTCTTTTCCTTGTTCATCGCTTCTCTCCCACGCGCTACATTTCCTCAATCATTGCGTCAATACTGCGCTGCATCTCTTCATTAACCGCCCTGGCTTTGGCGACTTCCGCGCGTGCCGAGGCCAACTCCGCCTCAGCGCGAGCCTCTTCTGCAAGCCACTTTGC
>JAVEVZ010000084.1:0-10303 GCA_034004805.1 Spongiibacteraceae bacterium
CAGTGCGCGGGATCATATCGGCGGCACGCCACCGGCCCAGGTGCGCGCAGCGGCACAGCGCGCGCGTGCACGGCTGGCGACGCGTCAGGATTTTTGACCCGGCACTTGCGCGTGCTGACCTGGCGAAACAACGGCAGACACAAAAAAGGCGCGATTTACCGCGCCTTTTTTCTTTGCGTCTTTGCGTCGTTACGGTGCGTGCTTTGTGTTCACTCGGCGCCAGGCTTTAGTAGTTATTGTGCCTGGCAACGGGCGCTTTACAGACGGACTTTCAGCTGCCAGCAGCTTATTTGCAGGCTTCTTTGGCGGCCTTGATCTGCTTTTTGTCGCAGTTGTCCTTCAGGCCTTCGCCCTGGCACCACAGCTTGCGGTTGTCCCAGGCAGTGATGTCCTTGGTTTCGCCGTTCGAGCACTTGACCTGGTAGTGCGCATACACCTCGTTGTCGTCAACCGGCACTTCCTTGACGTAGGTGATACTAGTGGGCTTCGCAGCCAGCGCCAGATTGGCGGCTATGACCAGGGCGGCGCCGAGCAGAAGTTTGGATTTCATGGTGCTACTCCCGTGTATTTCGCGTACTGACTTGAAAAAAGATGAATCAATTCATTGGTGCCAAGTACAGGCGAAAGGGGACTCTGATGCTAGTTACGTTTGCGTAAGGGCGGGCGGATTCGATTACATTCCCTTAAGGTAAGCTCGCTGGCGCTTTTTCACGGCTCAGTGCGACGCATGCGATGCGCGCGCATAAAAAACCCCGCGCGAGGCGGGGTTTCCAGGTGCGCTCGATCGAGACTTACTTGATCTTGGCTTCCTTGTACATTACATGCTTGCGCACCACCGGGTCGTACTTGCTGAACTCGAACTTGTCGGGGGTGTTCCGCTTGTTCTTGGTGGTGGTATAGAAGTGTCCGGTGCCGGCACTGGATACCAGACGGATTTTTTCACTGGCGCCTTTCTTGGCCATGGTGGCTCTCCTCAGATCTTCTCGCCGCGGCCGCGAATGTCGGCCAGCACGGTATCAATGCCTTTCTTGTCGATCACACGCATGCCCTTGGCCGTTACGCGCAGGGTTACAAAGCGGTTTTCCGACTCGACCCAGAAGCGGTGGTGATGCAGATTGGGCAGAAACCGACGCCGAGTGCGGTTCTTGGCGTGGGATACGTTGTTTCCGGTGACCGGGCGCTTGCCGGTGACCTGGCACACTCGTGACATGGTGTTTCTCTCTCTAGAACTGACGCTGAACTGATTCTGGTACGGCCATGTCGCAGCCGATAACCCCTGAAATCCGGATTGGCGGCGCGGACGCAGGAATCCTGGCGTGGGCCGGCCAAAATGAGCGCGACTTTATATCAGAACCCCCGGGGCGGTGCAAGTGATGTCTGGGCCAGCGCTTGCTAGACCCAGCCGCGCTCGGCCAGCGACAGGCACTCGTGGCCGGCGACCACAAAATGATCCAGCAGGCGGATATCCACCAGTTGCAGTGCCTCCCTCAGCCTGACTGTGATATGCCGGTCCGCCTGGCTGGGCTCGGCGACGCCGGAGGGGTGGTTGTGGGCCACGATCAGGGCGGCGGCGTTCAGGGCCAGGGCGCGCTTGACCACCTCGCGGGGGTAGACCGCGGCGGCGTCCACCGTGCCGTGAAACAGGGCCTCCGCACTGAGCACGCGGTGCTGGTTGTCGAGAAACAGAACCAGGAAGATCTCCCGGGCCTCGCCGGCGAGGCGCGCCATCAGGAACTCGCGGGTCTGGGCCGGGCTGGTCAGGGCCTCGCCGCGCTGCAGCTGCTCCAGCAGATGGCGCCGGCTCATCTCCAGGACCGCCTGCAACTGGGCGTACTTGGCTTTGCCCAGACCTGGCGCGGCGCAGAACTGTGGCTGCTCGGCCCACAGCAGCGGGCGCAGGCCGCCGAACACCGTCAGCAGCTCGCGGGCCAGGTCGACGGCGGATTTGCCGGGCAGGCCGGTGCGCAGAAAAATGGCCAGCAGTTCGGCGTCGCTCAGGCTGCCGGGCCCGCGCTGCAATAATTTTTCCCGCGGGCGCTCGTCCGCGGGCCAGTCCTTGATCCTCATGATGCGTCCCTCCCTGGTCGCAGTGAAATCGCCGTTTAGTGTTATCGTAGCGGCATTGTTTTTCAATCGGATTGTCCATGAGTCGCCTCACCAATCGCCATATCCTTCTGGGTATCAGCGGTGGCATCGCCGCGTACAAGGCTGCGGAGCTCACGCGCCGGTTGCGCGAGCAGGGCGCACAGGTGCAGGTCGTGATGACCGCAGCCGCACAGCAGTTCATCACGCCCCTGACCCTGCAGGCCCTGTCCGGCAACCCCGTGCACACCGATTTGCTGGACCCGGCCGCCGAGGCGGCGATGGGCCATATCGAACTGGCGCGCTGGGCGGATCTGGTGCTGATCGCGCCGGCCACAGCGGACCTGATGGCGCGCCTGGCGGGCGGCCAGGCGGATGACCTGCTCACCACCCTGTGCCTGGCCACGGCGGCGCCCATCGCCCTGGCGCCCGCCATGAACCAGGCCATGTGGCGTGACCCGGCGACCCAGCAGAACGCGCAGGCGCTGCAGGCGCGCGGCATCCAGGTGTGGGGCCCCGCCGAGGGCGATCAGGCTTGCGGCGATGTGGGGCCGGGGCGCATGCTGGAGCCGACCCGGCTGGCGGAACTGGCCGCCGACAGTTTTCAGTCGCGCCTGCTGGACGGCCTGCGGGTGCTGGTCAGCGCCGGCCCGACCCGCGAGGCCATCGATCCGGTGCGCTATATCTCCAACCACAGCTCGGGAAAAATGGGCTTTGCCCTGGCCCAGGCAGCGGCCGATCTGGGCGCGCGCACCACCCTGATCGCCGGGCCGGTCCATCTGCCGACGCCCGACAATGTCCAGCGCATCAATGTGGACAGCGCCCAGGCCATGTACGACGCCAGCCTGCAGCGGCGCGGCGACTGCGACATCTTTATCGCCGCGGCGGCGGTGGCGGATTACCGCCCCGTGCAGGTCGCCGGCCAGAAGATCAAGAAGCACGGGGAGACGCTGAGCATCGAGCTGGTGCGCAACCCCGATATCCTGGCGGCAATGGCTGCGCCGGGCCAGGGGCGCCCGTTCTGTGTGGGCTTTGCGGCGGAGACCGAAAACCTGATCGAGCACGCCCGCGGCAAGCTCCAGCGCAAGCAGCTGGACCTGATCGTCGCCAACGATGTGACGGCGCCCGGCATCGGTTTCAACAGTGACGACAATGCGGTGACGGCACTGTGGGCCGACGCCGAGCAGACCCTGGGTCCCATGGGCAAGCGCCAGCTGGCCCGCGAGCTGCTCGCGCTGATTGCGCGCCACCACCTATCCCTATCGACAACTGGACAGGGCTGACAGGCGGTTACATGATTGCCGCTCGTCGCGCGTCCGGCCATGGCCAAACGGATTTATGAACCAGAAAAAGACCTCCAGAATCAGCCCGTCCGCAGAGGCGCCCGCCCAGCCCAGACCCCTGATGCGCACTGCCGGCAGCGGTATTGGCCTGGTGCTGGTGACGCTGCTGGCGACCTTTGTCTACCTCGCCCTGTTTCAGGTGCCGGCGGCCAACGAGGCGCGGATCAAGGACTATGCCCAGCAGCAGGCGGCGCTGCTGGCCGGCAACGTCGCGGTTCGGGTGCGGCATGTGCAGGCGCGCATGCGGCACTACGTCCAGCAGCCGGAGGTGCGCCGTGTGCTGGCCCCGGACGAGGCCGGCCAGGACGCGTGGCAGGTGAACCCTTCCATCGCGTTTCCCGAGGCCGTGACCGCCAGGCTGGTGGCGCTGGGGCCGCTGGGCATCGCCAGGCTGTCGATCGCCCAGGTCGGCGCGCTAAACAATCTCGAAAAGGACCTGCTGGTGCGGATCAGCCGGGCCCAGCCCCAGCCGCCGGACGGCTACCAGAGTGGCCAGCAGGCCCTGGTGTCGCTGGCAGAGCCGGTCGCAGAGGAGGGCGCCAGTCACAGCGAAGGCGCGTTGCTGGTGACCTTGCCCGCCGATTATTTTGCTAGAAATCTGCTGGGTGACGACGACGGCCAGGTGCAGTTGCTGCAGCGGCTTGAGCGTCGCAATCAGGAGTTTCTGAGCAGCGGCACGCGGGGTGTCCGCGGCACGGTGGAGGTGGCGGTGCCGGGCACCCAGTGGCTGCTGGTCTACACCCCGTCGGCCAGTCGCCTGGCCAGCCTGAGCGCCGATGTCGGCATCCTGTGGGTTTTGTTCGGGCTGTGCGCCGTGGTGGCGCTGATTTCCATACTGTTGACCGGTCGTCAGTTGATGGCCGCCGTGGCCCATGATCTGGCGTTGCTGCGCGGCCGCGATGGCGAGGCTTTCGTCCTGCCGGGCTTTGCGGAGTTCCATGCGCATCTGAAAGCGTCGCAGGTCGCGCCCGGCGCCAGGGGCGCTGCCAAACCCGCCGTCGCCGAGCCGTCGCCGGCGGCCGCCGCGCCGTCGGCGCCGGCCCCGACCGTCGAGGTCCGCGAGGAGGCCGAGGCGCCCATCGACCTGCCGACCACCATATTTCGCGCCTACGATATCCGCGGCCTCGCCGACCAGCAGTTGTCCGATGCGGTGGTGATGCGCATCGGTATGGCCATCGGCAGCGAGGCACTGGAGCGCGGCCAGCAGCGGGTGCTGGTAGCCATGGACGGGCGCCTCAGCAGTCCGCGCATCAAGGAGGCGCTGGTCCGGGGTCTGCGCAGCAGTGGTCGCGATGTGGTGGATATCGGTGAAGTGGCGACCCCGCTGCTGTATTTCGCCACGCATCGCATGGACACCCAGAGCGGGGTCATGGTCACCGGCAGCCACAACCCGGCGGAGTACAACGGCCTGAAGATCGTGCTCGCCGGGCGCACGCTGTCGGGGCCGGATATCCTGGCCCTGAAAACCCGTATCGAGCAGCGCAATCTGAGTAGCGGCAAGGGCAGTTACCGCGAGGCGGATATCCGCCGCGATTACCTGGACTACATCCTCAACGACGTGGCCATTGCCCAGCCGCTCAAGGTCGTGGTCGACGCCGGCAACGGCATCACCGGCGCGCTGGCCCCGCAGCTGTTTCAGGAACTGGGCTGCGAGGTAGTGAGCCTGCACTGCGAGGTCGACGGCAACTTCCCCAACCACCACCCCGACCCCACGGTGGCCGACAACCTGCGCGACCTGATTAAAGCCGTCAAGGCCGAGGGCGCAGACCTGGGGGTGGCCTTCGACGGCGACGGCGACAGGGTCGGCGTCGTGAGCGCCAGTGGCCAGATTATCCCCGCCGACCGCCTGTTGATGCTGCTGGCCCAGGACGTGGTGGCGCGCAATCCAGGGGCCGACGTGCTGTTCGACGTCAAGTCCACCCGCCATCTCAATGCGGTGATCAGCAATTACGGTGGCCGCCCCATTATGTGGAAGTCCGGGCACTCCTTTATGAAGGACAAGATGGCCGAGACCGGCGCCCTGGTGGGCGGCGAGTTCAGCGGCCATATCTTCTTCAACGAGCGCTGGTTCGGGTTTGACGACGGCATGTACGCCGCGGCCCGGCTGATTGAAATTCTCAGCACCAGCGAGCCGGATCTGGACGCCCAGCTGGCCGCATTTCCCAGCTCCGTCAGCACTCCGGAACTCAAGGTGGCGGCCAGCGAAGAAGCCAAGTTCGCGATTGTCGACCGCCTGATCGCGGACCACCCTTTCCAGGACGGCAAAGTGACCACCCTGGATGGCCTGCGCGCAGACTACTCCGACGGCTGGGGCCTGGTGCGCGCATCCAACACCACGCCAGCGCTGGTGCTGCGCTTCGAAGCCGATACTGAGGAGGCGCTGGCGCGTATCCAGAGCCAGTTCAAGGCGGCGCTCAGCGCCGTTGATCCGGCACTGGAGTTTGGTTTCTAATGCGCGCCCCCGGCCTGCCCTGTCAGCCGTCCCCGAACCCGCCCAGGGAGCATTCATGTCACAGACCCTAGCTGCCGCCGCCGACACGGCGCGCATACTGACCGAGGCGCTGCCCTACATACAGCGCTTTACCGGCAAGACCATCGTCGTCAAGTTCGGCGGCAACGCCATGGTCGACGAGGAGCTCAAGGCTCACTTCGCGCGGGATATCGTGCTGATGAAGCTGGTGGGCATCAACCCGGTGGTGGTCCACGGCGGCGGGCCACAGATCGGCGAGCTGCTCAAGCGCCTCGATATCGAGTCCCGGTTTGTCGACGGCATGCGGGTCACTGACAGCCAGACCATGGACGTGGTGGAAATGGTGCTGGGCGGCAGCGTCAACAAGCAGATCGTCGGCCTGCTGACCCGCAACGGCGGCAAGGCGATCGGCGTGACCGGCAAGGACGGTGGGCTGATCCGCGCGCGCAAGCTGACCATGTCGCGCAATGCCCCGGAAATGGCCGCGTCGGAAATCATCGATATCGGCCAGGTCGGGGAGGTTCAATACATCGACCGGCACCTGATCGACGTGTTGCTGGACAGCGACTTTATTCCGGTCATTGCGCCCATCGGTGTTGGCCGCAACGGCGAGTCCTACAACATCAATGCCGATCTGGTGGCGGGCAAGATGGCGGAAGTCCTGCAGGCCGAGAAGCTGATGCTGCTGACCAATGTCGCGGGCCTGATGGACAAGAACGGCACGGTGCTCACCGGCCTCAGCACCGCGGAAGTGGACGCGCTGATTGCCGATGGCACCATCTATGGCGGCATGCTGCCCAAGATCCGCTGTGCGCTGGATGCGGTGAAAAGTGGTGTTGCCAGCTCGCATATCATCGACGGGCGGGTGCCCCATGCGGTGCTGTTGGAAATGTTTACCGACGAAGGTGTGGGTACACTGATCACCGATCGCAATAATTGATTCGTATCAATCGCGCGTTCCATCCGCGACAAACGGTTGTTGATGCCAACAGCCCGAGTCGCTAGGATGAGTCCGCCCCGTCAGTGATAATAACGCGTCATGTCGAAGAATATTTCACGCCGCCAGCAGATCCTCGAAGCCCTGGCCCATATGCTGGAGGCCAGCCCAGGCGAGCGTATTACCACGGCGGGCCTGGCCAAGGTGGTGGGCGTGTCCGAGGCTGCGCTGTATCGCCACTTCCCCAGCAAGTCCAAAATGTTCGAAGGGCTGATCGAGTTTATCGAAGAGACCGTGTTCAGTCGCGTGAGCCTGATCCTCAGCGAGGAGCCGCTGGCCGCGGCGCGCTGTGAAAAGATCCTGGGCCTGCTGCTGGCCTTTGCCGAGCGCAACCCCGGCATCACCCGCATCCTCACCGGCGACGCGCTGGCGGGGGAGACCGAGCGCCTGCGGGCGCGGGTCGCGCAGTTCTATGATCGCCTCGAAACCCAGCTGCGCCAGATCCTGCGCGACGCCGAGTTCAGTGAAAGCATCCGCACCACGGTGCCGGCAGGGGTCGCCGCCAATTTGTTGCTGGCCGCCGCCGAAGGCCGCATCAGCCAGTTTGTGCGCAGTGAGTTCAAGCGCCGGCCCACGGAAAACTGGCAGGACCAGTGGCCGCTGTTGCTGGACGGTCTGTTCAAGCCCACTTACCTGGTCAGCCAGGGCGTGTCCTGATCGGGCGATTCCCGCGCCAAGGGTAATTGATCGGATAATCGGGGCGATCAGTAGGGGCGGGTCTTGCTGGCGCTGCTGCTCTTGCTGCCGGCGTTGTGCTGCCGGCGCGCCTCGACCGCCTCCAGCAGCGTCTTGAAACGCTCGATATCGCGCTGGTAAAGGGCGGTGACCTGATCGATTTCCTCCCGGCGCTGTTCGATAGCGTACTCGGTGTCGGCCACCTCGCGCAGGCTCTTCTCGATATTTTCCGCCAGTGCCTCGGGGACCTCGCGGCCGGTGCGCTCCAGCTCGGCGGCGCGGCCCTGGTCGCGCTCGATCTGCAGCTTCACGCTGTTCAGATTGCTCCGCAGGATGCTGATGCGCACCTGGATGGAGCGCAGCTCGCGCTCGCGGGCCGCCTCGATATCCGCAATGCTGCTGTAGCGGCGCAGCAGGGATTCGTCCCAGCGCCGCAGGCGTTCGCGCTCCTCTTCCAACAGCCGCTGCTGGGCCTCCTCGCTGCTGCGGCTCTTGAGTTCCTCGTCACTGAGCTGGCGCGGCACCTCCCGCACCACCGTGCCGTCGAGGCGCAGCACCACATAGCCGCGGGCCACCGCCTGGGGCGGTACATTGTCGTCGATGACGATCTGGCCTTTCTGGTCGGTATAGCGGTACAGATACTTCACGTCGGCACCGGCCGGCGCGGCGATGCACAGGCTCAAGGACAGCAGCAGGTAGCGGACAACCGGGTGTATCACGGCCAAATCCTTGTGACGGGGCGCGCATGAAGTGTAGATCATACCGCGTCCTGCACGCCGTAGCGGCTGCGGTAATCGGTAATGCGCTGCAGAGCGTCCGCGCCGTCGGCGCGCCCGGTCAGGTAATCCACCAGCTCCACGAGGCGGATGATGCTGAGCACGGGAATCGCGAAGTCCCGCTCGACTTCCTGAATCGCCGACAGCGTCCCTGCACCGCGCTCCTGGCGGTCCAGCCCCACCACCACTCCCGCGGGCCGGGCCCCGGCCACCTCGATCATGGCCATGACCTCGCGCACCGCGGTGCCGGCGGTGATCACGTCGTCGATGATCAGCACCCGCCCCGCGAGGGGGCCGCCCACCAGGATACCGCCCTCGCCGTGATCCTTCGCCTCCTTGCGGTTGTAGACGAAGGGCTTGTCCAGGCCGTGCTCATTGGCCAGCGCGCAGGCGGTGGCGGCAGCCAGGGGGATGCCCTTGTAGGCGGGGCCCAGCAGCATGTCGAAGGCTATGCCGCTGGCCACGATGGCCTCGGCGTAGCAACTGCCGAGGGTGGCCAGGGCGCGACCGGTGGCAAAACGCCCCGCGTTGAAAAAATAGGGACTGAGCCGTCCCGACTTGAGGGTGAACTCGCCAAAGCCCAGGGCGCCGCTGGCGAGGGCTTGATCGATAAAACGACGTTGATATGCGCGCATCGGTTACCTCGCGGAGCGTCGCCACCACCGGCGCCGTCCAACCGTTTTCTCCAGACCGCGGATTCTACCCAGTGCTGTGCCGGATTGAAAAACGGGAATTGATACAGGACGAATAATGCCGGGACGTGTCTGAACGCAGGAATGCGTCGTCATGTCGCGCCCCATCGCGCCATATAGGGCAGCCGCGGGCTTACCGCTGCATAGCGGCTCGGGTATGATACGCGCCTAGTTGTCCATGAGGCGGTCATGAGAGTTATCAGTTTCTGCGCGGACGGCATCCGGGATGCCGCCCGACGAGGGTTCTACGAGTGGGTCGTTGATCAGGACGCCGACATTATCTGCGTCCAGAATCTGATGGCCCAGGAGTACGAGCTCCAGGAGTCCGTGTATTTTCCGTCGGAGTACAACGGCTACTTCTTCGATGCGGTGGAAAGTGCCAGCAACGGTGTTGCCATCTACTGCCGCAAGCTCCCCAAGGCCGTGATGACCGGCCTGGGCTTTACCGATTTCGATATGGAGGGCCGCTATATCCAGGCGGACTTCGACCGCATCAGCTTCGGCAGCCTGCTGGCGCCCTCGGCCTACCGCCAGGACCGCAAGGCTCAGGCCCGCAAGGATCAGTTTTTCGAGTTGTACTACGCGCACCTCAACAAGGTTCGCAACAAGCGCCGCGAGTTTGTGATCTGCGGCAACCTGGGCATCGCCCACCGCCCGGTGGATATCCAGAATGCCGAGGCCAATCGCGGTGTATCGGGCAATCTGCCGGAAGAGCAGCAGTGGATGGACCGGCTGTTTTCCGAGCTGGGCTACGTGGACGCCTTCCGCCAGGTCAACACCGACCCCGACGAGTTCAGCTGGTGGCCCGGCGGTGAGCGCGGCGAGGACGGCTGGCGCGTCGACTACCAGATCACCTCCGCCGGCCTGAAAAACACCATCGAATACGGCGTGACCTACAAGGCTCAGGAGTTCGGCAGTCACTCCCCGGTGATCATGGATTACGACTACGAGCTGTGAGGCCTGTGGCCTGCTGTTCCGCATCAGTCGGCTGTTATCAGCGCCAGATGAGAGCCGCCGGCTGAAACACGCTCAGCGGCGGGGCAGCGCAACCCATGCCCCGCCGCCCGCTGTCGCCGCCTCAGCCTTCGTTCAGCGCCTGCTGCTGCAACGCCAGCAGCGCCTTGATGCCACCCGTCGCCAGTTCCAGCATCGCCTGCAATTCCGCGCTGTTGAAGGGCGCGCTCTCAGCGGTGCCCTGCACCTCGATAAAGCCGCCCTGCTCGGTCATCACCACATTGAGGTCGGTGTCGGCGCTGGAGTCCTCCGGG
>JAVEVZ010000085.1:0-10232 GCA_034004805.1 Spongiibacteraceae bacterium
TGCCGTGGCTGGACCAGCTGCGCCAGCAGAGCGCCGCGGAAGCCAGCCAGGCTGCGGCGCCCCACCGCGGCGACTACAGCCTGCCGGCGCTGCTGCACGACCACCCCGTGACCCACTTCCAGTGCACCCCGTCCATGGCCACCATGCTGGCTTCGGACGACAGCCTGCGCGCGGACCTGGGGCGTCTCCGGCAATGGCTGGTGGGGGGCGAAGCCTTCCCGCCGGAACTGGCCGGCAGCCTGCGCGATATCGTCCGCGACGGGCGGGTCATCAATATGTACGGCCCCACCGAGACCACCATCTGGTCCAGTTGCAGCGATGTCCAGGGCGTGGTCAGCGGCGGAGTGCCGGTGGGCCGGCCGCTGGTCAACCAGCAGTTTCTGGTGCTGGACAGCCGCGACCAGCCGCTGCCGCCCGGGGTGCCCGGCGAGCTGGTGATCGGCGGCGATGCGGTGGTGCCGGGCTACCACCGCCGCCCCGAGCTCAGCGCCGAGCGCTTTCCCGGTCTCGGCACCTGGGGCCGCTGTTACCGCACCGGCGATCTGGCGCGCTGGCTGCCCGACGGGCAATTGCTGTGCATGGGGCGGCGCGACCACCAGATCAAGATCCGCGGCTACCGGGTCGAGCTGGGCGAGATCGAAGCCTGCCTGCGCCAGCACCCCGCGGTGCGCGAAGCGGCGGTGATTCTGCGCGAGGACCGCCCCGGCGATCAGCGCCTGGTGGCCTATGTCACCGCCGGCGAGGGTCAGCCCGTCGCCCAGGTGTTGCGCGATTACAGCGCCCAGCACCTGCCGGAGTTCATGGTGCCGGCGGCGGTGGTGGTCATGCCCGCGCTGCCCCTGACCCCCAACGGCAAGATCGACCGCAACGCCCTGCCGGCGCCCCGCGAGGCAGCCGCCGCCACCGCGGCGCCGCGCCAGCCGGAAAATGCCATGCAGCAACTGGTGGCGGAGATCTGGCAGCAGGCGCTGGATTTGCCGGCGGTGGGGATTCATGAGAACTTCTTTGATATCGGCGGCCATTCGCTGCTGGTGGTGCAGGTGCTGGCAGCCCTGCGCCAGAAGCTCGACCGGCCATTGCAAATGACCGACCTGTTTCGCTATACCACGGTGGCCAGTCTTGCAGCGTTTCTGGCCGACGAAGACAAAACCGATGCCGCGGGCAGCAGGCGGGGCCAGAGCCGGGCGGAGGCGCGCCGCGCCGCGCTGCAGCGCAGGCGTCGCTGACAGGCGATTTCGAAACGTTGCCAGGGAACCGTTGAAGCGGGTTGCAACCGAAGACATTGGGGGTGTCGCCGGTACGCAGTAGTGCTTCTGGGGTTGCATTGTTTTTGGGGGGAGGCGCCTTACAGGGCGCGACACTAATGACAGCTATAAAAGAGCATGACGCCGACGCTGCCAGTGATATCGCCATTGTTGGCATGGCCTGCCGTTTTCCCGGCGCCAACAGCCCCGATGCGTTCTGGACGCTGCTGCGCGACGGCATTGAGGCCCGCACCGAGCTGAGCGACGACGCCCTGCGCGAGGCCGGGGTGCCCGAGGCGCTGATCGAGAACCCGCGGTACGTCAAGAGCGGCATGTTCCTGCAGGGCATGGAGCAGTTCGACCCCGGGTTTTTCGGCTTCAGCCCGCTGGACGGCAAAATCCTCGACCCCCAGCACCGGCACTTCCTGGAGTGCAGCTGGGAGGCGCTGGAGGACGGCGGCTACGACCCGGCGCGCTTTCCCGGCGCCATCGGCGTGTTCGCGGGCTCCGGCCACAACGCCTACTTCGCCAGCAACCTGCTCAGCAACCCCGAACTGGTCGCCGACGTGGGCTTTTTCCTGCTGCGCCACACCGGCAACGACAAAGATTTCCTGGCGACCCGCGCCTCCTACTGTTTCGACCTCAAGGGTCCCAGCGTCAACGTCCAGACCGCCTGTTCGACCTCGCTGGTGGCCGTCCACCAGGCCGCCCAGAGTCTGCTCAACGGTGAGTGCGATATGGCGCTGGCCGGCGGCGTCACCGTCGAGCTGCCCCACCGTCAGGGCTATCTGTACAAGGACAGTGAAATCCTGTCCCGGGACGGCCATTGCCGGCCCTTCGATGCCGACGCCAGCGGCACCGTGTTCGGCAGCGGTGTGGGCGTGGTGCTGCTCAAGCGCCTGGCGGATGCCCGGGCCGACGGCGACGTCATTCACGCCGTGATCAAGGCCTCCGCGGTCAACAACGACGGCGCCGGCAAGATCAGTTACCTGGCCCCCAGCGTCGACGGCCAGGCGGCGGCCATCGAAGAGGCGCTGGCGATCGGCGATATCGACCCCGCCAGCGTCACCTATGTCGAATGCCACGGCACCGGCACCCCCCTGGGCGACCCCATCGAAGTCGCCGCCCTGAACCAGGCCTATGGCGGCGCCGGTCGCCCCGCCGACTCCTGTGGCATCGGCTCGGTCAAATCCAATATCGGTCACCTGGACACCGCCGCCGGCGTCGCCAGCCTGATCAAGGTGGTGCAGTCCCTCAAGCACCGCCAGCTCCCCGCGACCCTGCACTACAGCGCCCCCAACCCCGCCCTCGAACTGGCCGGCTCGCCCTTCTACGTCAACGCTGCGCTGCGCGACTGGGACAGCCCCGGCCCGCGCCGCGCCGGCGTCAGCTCGCTGGGGGTGGGCGGCACCAATGCGCACCTGGTGGTGGAGGAGGCGCCGCCGCTACCCCGGGGAGAGGTGGCCCCCGGGCCGCATCTGTTCGTGCTGTCTGCGCGCACCGATACCGCGCTGGCGGGGGCGGCCGCGCGCCTGGCGGATTGGATAGAAGCCCGGCCGGACGGCGCTGTCATGGCGGATGCGGCCTATACCCTGGCCACCGGCCGGCGCAGCTTTCGGCGACGGGGCGCGGTCGTGGCTGCGGATGCTGCGCAGGCGGTGCGGATGCTGCGCGGTGATGAGCCTGGCTACAGCCGTCTGAAAGCGTCCGAGGCGCCGCGGGAGGTGGCGTTTATGTTCGCCGGCGGGGGGGCGCAATATCCCAGCATGGGGCAGGGCCTCTATGTGTCAGAGCCGGTGTACCGCGCCAGCGTCGACGAGTGTCTGGGCCTGTTGCGAGGCGTCCTCGACTTCGATCTCAAGGCTTTGCTGTATCCCGGCGGCGATCACCTTGCGGCGGCGCGCGAGCTCCAGCGTCCCAGCCGCTCGTTGCCGGCGCTGTTCGTGACCCAGTACGCCCAGGCCCGGCTCTGGCAGTCGTGGGGCGTCGAACCCACCGCCATGATCGGCCACAGCATGGGCGAAAACACGGCGGCCTGTTTGGCAGGCGTCTTCAGTCTTAAGGACGCATTGGGACTGGTGGCCCTGCGCGGCCGGCTGTTCGAACAGCTGCCCGCCGGCGGCATGCTCAGCGTGCAGCTGGGGGCGGAAGCGCTGCAGGCGCAGCTGCCTGCAGGCTTGAGCCTGGCCGCGGCCAATGCGGCGGCGCTTTCGGTGGTGTCCGGTCCGGTGGAATTGCTGGAGGCCTATGAGCGGACCTTGAGCGCCGGCGATATTGGCTGCCAGCGGATTCATATTGATGTGGCAGCGCACTCCAGCATGCTGGAGCCGATACTGGGTGAGTTTGGTCGCTATCTGCGCGGCATCGCGCTGCATCCGCCCGGCCTGCCGTTTATCTCGAACCTGACGGGCGACTGGATAACCGCACAACAGGCCACCGACCCGGATTACTGGGTCCATCATCTGCGTCATACGGTGCGCTTTGCCGACGGCGTCGGTCGCTTGCTGAGTGAGGCGCGCCACGTGTTGCTGGAGGTGGGGCCCGGCCGTACGCTGACCAGTCTGGCCAGTGCCCACGAAGCGCGCGGCGCAGGCCAGGTGATCACCAACTCCCTGCGCCACCCCGACGATGAACAGCCCGATCGGCCCTATATGCTGGCCGCGCTGGGACGTCTCTGGCAGGGCGGAGTGGAGCCGGACTGGCTGCGCTTCTACGCCGGCCAACAGCGGCGCCGCATCTCTCTGCCCACCTATGCGTTTGACCACCAAGCTTTGTGGATTGCCCCGGGCCGCACCAGCGCCGCGGCCAGTGGCCAGCGCCTGCCGATGGAGCAGTGGTATCAGCAGCCGCTGTGGTCGCAGAGCCCGCTGCCCGCAGCGCTGCCGGTAACGGGCCCGCGCTGCGTGATTGCGCCGGCGACCTCGCTGGCGCGGTTTGCCGCGGCGCTGGGTGTTGGGTCGCGGCTGTTTCAGGTTGCCTGGGGCGAGACGTTTGCCGCGTCGGACGAGGATTGTTTTACGGTTGCGCCCGAGGCGGGGGCCATGGCCGCGCTGGGGACGGCGCTGCGTACCGCAGGCGGCGAGTCGCTGCACGGCTACCTGATAGCGGATCCGGCCGACGCATCGCTGGAGACCCGGCTCCAGGCGCTGTTCCAACTGGTGCGTAGCGCCGCCGGCGGTGAGCTGCCACTGGCGTCGCTGACCCTGGTCAGCATCCAGGCGCAAACCTTGCCCGGCGATACCTGTGCAGGTAATCCGGCCGTCGCCGCGCTGCTGGCCGGTTTGCGGGTGGTGGCCGCGGAGCTGCAGATTCCCGTCGCCGCAATTGATCTGGACGCCGGCTGCACGCCGGTGGACCTGGCGTTGCTGGCAGCCGAACGGCCGGCCATTCCCCTGGTGCCGGTGGCCTATCGTCGCGGCCGGCGCTGGGTCCAGGGCCTGCAGGCACTCGCTTTACCGGCGCCCCCCGAGCCGGTCGAATTCACCGGTCAGGTCATGCTGATCACCGGTGGTCTGGGTGGCCTGGGGCTGCGGCTTGCCCGTCATCTGGCCGACCGCGGTGCCAAAGTGGCACTGCTGGGCCGGCAGCAACTGCCGGAGGGAGACGCCGCGGACTTCCATCTGGCCAGTGGCGGCCCGACGGCGGAGCGCTTACATGCGCTGCAGGCACTGCGGGACAGTGGCGTTGAGTACATGGTGCTGCAGGCCGATGTCGCTGACCGCACTGCGCTGGCCGCGGCTATCGACCAGGTGGAACATCGCTGGGGCCCTATCGATGGGGTTTTCCATACCGCCGGGGTGCTGGCGGATGCGCTGCTGCCGCTGAAGACCGCGCAGGCATTGCGCGAGGTGGTGGCGCCCAAGGCCCGGGGGCTGGCCAATCTGCAGGCCCTGTTGCGCGACCGCCCGCTGCGATGCTTTGTCGTCTACTCGTCCACCAGCGTCTTTGCCGGCCTGCCCGGACAATTCGATTACGCGGTGGCCAATGCCTACCTGGACGCCTGCGCCCAGGCACCCGGCGACCAGCCATTGCTGGCAGTGAACTGGCCGGTGTGGCGGCGCATCGGCATGGCGGCGGCGCTGGCACCTGACGCGGCGGATGCAGCGCTGCCGGTGCCTGCGCAGCGCGTGTTGCTGCAGCCGAACCGTTATCACTATCTGCTGGACGCGCAGGACTGGCTGCTGGACCAGCACCGCACCCGCGCCGGCGTAGCGCTGGTGCCCGGTACCGGATTCGTGGATCTGGCCTACCGGGCGGCGCTGCGCTGCCTGCCCGGCGCCGGCAGCCTGCGGTTGAAGGATCTGATCCTGCTGCAGCCGCTGCTGATGGGCCAGGCGCAGCGGCGGGTGCTGAGCGTGGTATTTGAAGCCGATGGCCAGTTCAGTATTACCAGCAGTCGCAATGCCGACCAGGCCCTGCGCGGTGAGTGGCTGGCCCAGCACGCCCAGGGCCAGGCTTTTTGTGAAACCTGCCCGCCGGCGCCGACACTGGCAGTCGATGCCCTGCGCGCGCGTCTGCCGGCGCCGATGGCACCGGCGGAAGGCCGAATAGAGCATCCGCACATGGCCTTCGGCCCGCGCTGGGCCTGTGTCGTGAGTGTCGCCAGCGACAGTAACGAGGCCCTGCTTGAGCTCGTACTGGCCGACACCGTCGCTGCGGAGCTGGACACCTTCCCGCTGCACCCGGCATTGCTGGATATGGCCACAGGTGCCGCACAGGCACTGCTGCCCGGCGCGGGCGGGCAGGCGGCATTTTTTGTGCCTCAGGGCTACGGTGAGATCCGTATCCACGCGCCGTTGGCCGCGCAGTTGATCAGCCATATCGTGCGGACCCGTGTAGACGACGACAGTTGCAGTCTCGATATCCGCATTGCCGATCGCGGCGGCAAGGTGCTGGTGGAGGTCGACGGGTTTGTGTTGCGGCGCATTGCCGGGTCAGGCTTTGATGTTCAGGGCGCTTCGGCGGTACACCCGGACCAGAGTTTGCAGGACCTGTTTGCGCAAGGCATCGAGCCCGATGAAGGCATGGCCGTCATCGATACGCTGCTGGCCAACCCGGGCTTGTCGCAGGTGCTGGTGCTGCCCCGGGGTCCCGGTCAACTCCAGCGCGAGGCGCCGGCTGCGGCGCCCGACCCCGCGGCCGAGGCGACGCCGGGCGCTGCCCGGCCGGCGCTGAGCTCACCCTATGTGGCGCCCGCCAGCGACCTGGAAACCGGGCTCGCATCGCTGTGGGAAAAGGCGCTGGGGGTGGAGTCCCTGGGGGTACAGGATGATTTCTTCGAACTCGGCGGGCACTCCCTGCTGTTGATTCAGGTGGTCAATCGCGCCCGTCAGCAACTGGGCCTGAACCTGCCCCTCGCCCAGCTGTTCGGCAAGCCGACGATTGCCGAGTGGGTGCAGCTGGTGGACCAGGGCGCGGCGGTGGCGCCCGATGACGCGGCGCCAAAGCCGGCACTGAAACGTGTGCGGCGCGAGGCCTATCGCGCCGACAGCGGGAAATGAGCGCGTGGTATCACGGGCAGCAAGCGTGCGCAGAACGGGTTCGGACAGCGAACCCGGATAGCAGGTTCGGATAGGCGGAATACACGCGGTCGGCAGGTACGCCGACCCAGCCGGTCATGTCAGGAGAGCAGTGTGTCCAGCAACGAAGTTTATGAGTTCTCGGCGACGCCGACGCAACAGTCGCTGTGGTTTATTCACAGCATGGATCCCGCCAGCACCGCCTACCACATCCCGCTGGCGTTTCGCGTGCGGGGCGCGCTGGATGCGGCGGCGCTAGAGCGCGCGTTTGCGGCGCTGGTGGCGCGCCATGAAATCCTGCGCACCGTGTTTGCCGATCGCGCTGGCGTTCCGGTGCAGCGCGTGCACGCGGAGGGCCGGCTGGATTGGCGCAGCGAAGCGCTGGCGCAGGCGCTGTCGGAAGACGAGCTCAGGGCGCGTGCGGAAGACCATGTGCGCACCCCGTTTAATCTCACAGAGGGCCCGCTGATGCGGGTGCGTCTGGACCGTATGGGGCCCGAGTCCGCGCTGCTGGTGCTGGTCTTTCACCATATTGTTATCGACCACTTGTCCCTGGCTCAGCTGGCCGATGAACTGGAGCAGCTCTACCGCGAGGGCGTCGACAGCCTGCCCGAACAGGAGCTGCAGTTTGCCGACTACACCGTGTGGCTGGAAGAGACCCTGGCGCTGCCTGGCCAGCAACAGAAAGTGGCTGCCTGGCAGCGGCGTCTCAGCGGCTTTTCCGGTGTGCTGGACCTGCCCACTGACTATCCGCGGCCCGCGTCACAGACTGCCAATGGCGCTGAATTTCGCTTTGCGCTGAGCGCGGACGAGTCCGGCGCTGTGCGCGAGTTCGCGCGCACGGCGGGGGCTTCCCTTTACGTGGTGATGCTCAGTGCCTTCAAGCTGCTGCTGGCGCGCTATAGCGGGCAGTCGGAGGTGATCGTGGGCACGCCCTTCGCCAACCGCGGTGATCAGGCGGAGCTGGAGCGGGTGGTCGGCTGCTTTATCAACACCCTGCCGCTGGCGACCGCGCTGGATGGGCTGGACGATTTTCCGGCCCTGCTGGCGCGGGTCAAGGCCACGGTGCTGGAGGCGTTTGAAGGCCAGGACGTGCCGCTGGAGGCGATCGTCGAAGCCCTCAAGCCGCGTCGCGACCCCAGCTATAACCCGCTGTTTCAGGTCGGGTTTGTGCTGCAGGAGCCGCCGGTGCAGCTGCGTTTGGCCGGCCTGGCGCTGGAGGACCTGCAGGTTCACAGCGGCGGGGCGATGTACGACCTGCACCTGTGGCTGTGGGAGCGCGACGGCGTGCTGGAGGGCCTGATCTGGTTTAACACCGATCTGTTCGCGCGCGACAGCGTGGCGCGCCTCAGCGGCCACTACCGGCAGATGCTCCGCCAGTTGGTGGCGGCGCCGAAGGTCGCCCTGGATACGGTCAGCCTGCCTACCCCCGCCGAACTGGACCAGTTCGCTGCATGGAATGCCGTCAGCACACGCGCCTGGCCCGCGGCCGCGTCCGTGCTCGAGCTGATCGAGGCGCAGGCGGCGCGGACCCCCGATGCACCGGCAGTACAGGGCGCGAGCCAGCGTTATACCTATACCGAGCTGCTGGCGCGCGTGCAGCAGCTGGCCTGTTACCTGCTGGCCCGGGGCGCTGAGCCCGGCGCGCTGATCGGCGTGGCCATGGATCGGGATGCGGACCTGCTGGTGGCAGTGCTGGGCATACTCAAGACCGGCGCGGCCTATGTGCCCCTGGACCCGGACTATCCGCCCGAACGCGTCAGGTACATGCTTGAACAGGCGGATGTGCGCCTGCTGGTGACGCAGGCTGCGTTGCTTGATGCTCTGCCCGATTATCCCTGTGAGCGCGTGCTTCTCGACCGGGACCGGGCACTTATCGCGGCTGCGCCCCCCCTGCCGGCGCCTGCGCTGGATGCGGCGCTGCGCATGTATGTGATTTTTACGTCGGGCTCCACCGGCCTGCCCAAGGGGGTACAGGTCAGCCATGGCAATGTGCTCAATTTCCTCCGCAGCATGGCCGAGACCCCCGGGTTCAGCGCAGCGGAGCGGCTGCTGGCGGTCACCACCCTGTCTTTCGATATCGCCGTGCTGGAGCTGTACCTGCCCTTGGTCACCGGAGGTACCGTGGTGCTGGCGGCGCGGGATCAGGTCAGCGACGGCGCGGCACTCAAAGTGCTACTGGAGCAGGAGCGGGTCGCCGTGATGCAGGCCACCCCCAGCACCTGGCGTCTCCTGCTGGGCGCCGGGTGGCGGGCGGGCGCAAGCTTTCGCGGGCTGTGTGGCGGCGAGGCCCTGCCCCGGGATCTGGCGGACCAGCTGGTCGAAGCCGGGGTCGAGCTGTGGAACCTGTACGGTCCCACTGAAACCACCGTCTGGTCCACCGCCTATCAGGTAAAAGCGCTAGGCGCGCCATTGCTGATCGGCCGGCCCATCGCCAACACCGAGTGCTATGTTGTGGACCCGACCGGACAACGGCTGCCGGTCGGTATTCCCGGCGAGCTGCTGATCGGCGGTGCCGGCGTCACCCCCGGCTATCTGGGGCGCGCCGACCTGACTGCGCAGAGTTTCAAGCCCAATCCCTGGGGGACGGGCCGGGTATACCGCACCGGTGATCAGGTGCGCTACCGGCCCGACGGTCAGCTCGAATACCTGAACCGCATCGACAACCAGGTCAAGGTGCGCGGCTTCCGCATTGAACTGGGCGAGATTGAGACGGTGTTGGCCAGGCACCCGGCGGTCGCCCAGGTGGCGGTGACCGCTGCGGAATACAGCCCGGTGGACAAGCGGCTGGTCGCCTATGTGCGTTTCGCGCCGGCAGCGCACCTGACCAGTACGCAACTGCGGGCCTATCTGCGCGACCACCTGCCCGACTACATGATCCCCCAGCTGTTGGTCGAGGTGGACGCCATGCCACTGACCCCCAATGGCAAAATCGACCGCAAGGCCCTGCCTGATCCGCTGCAGGGCGTCCAGCGCCAGCAGCAGATCATCGCACCGCGCACCGGCCCCGAGCGGAAGCTGGCCGGCCTGTGGGCGGATGTGCTGGGTACGGGGGAGCTGTCGGTGGACAACAACTTCTTTGAAGTGGGAGGCCACTCGCTGCTGGCCATGCAGTTGGTCCACAGGATCGAGAGCGAGTTCGGGCAACGCCTGCATATTCGCGACCTTATCCTCAATACACTGGAACAGCTGGCGGCGGCGCTGGATTGCGAGCCACCTGCCGAGCCGCAGGCACCTGCCTCCCGGGGCGTGTTGGGCCGTCTCAAGAAGAAACTGCGACTATGATGAAGAACATGATGATCAAGCTGCTTGTATTGGGCGTTCTCGCCGCGCTGCTGGTGGTCTGTGTGCTGGTTTACAGCCGCGGCCGCGACTCCGGCTATTTCCACCGGGTATCAGCCGTTGTGGCCCCCGTCAGCGAACATCTGCTCGGGACAGGTTCTGTACTGCGTCTCCCGTTTGAGTGGCG
>JAVEVZ010000086.1:0-10023 GCA_034004805.1 Spongiibacteraceae bacterium
AGGCGATCGAACACCTCCTGCTTGTCGCCGTCCTTGTCGCTGTAAGTGACGGTGACCTTGTCTATCTTGACTTCCGAACCGGTCACCCGTGCGCCCAGGCGGATATCCAGCCCCTGCGCCGTGAATATTTTCTGGGCCTCCCTGGCAAGCTGGCGATCCACCGCGGGCAGAAAGTCGTCCAGCGCCTCGAGCACCACCACTTCGGCACCCAGCCGCACCCAGACACTGCCGAGCTCAAGGCCGATAACACCGGCGCCGATCACCCCCAGGCGCTTGGGCACTGCCTGGAATTCCAGCGCGCCGGTCGAGTCGACGATATGTTTCTGGTCCACCGGCGCAGGTGGGATTTCGGTCGGCCGGGAACCGGCGGCAATAACGACGCTGCCGGCGTCGAGAATTTCCGTCTTGCCGTCAGCGGTGGTGACTTCCACCCGCTTGCCAGCCAGCACTTTGGCGTCGCCTTCAATAGGGGTGACGCCGTTGGCCTTGAACAGGCTGCTGATCCCGCCGGTGAGCTGTTTTACCACGGCATCCTTGCGCGCGATCATCGCCGGCACATCGATGCTGACCTTGCCGGTCTTGATACCGTGCACGGAAAACTCATGCTGGGCGTCGGCGTACTTCTGCGAGGTGTCCAACAGGGCCTTGGAGGGAATACAGCCCACGTTCAGACAGGTGCCGCCCCACATGGGCTTATCGAATTTGTTCACGCCCTTCTCGATGCAAGCGACGCTCATGCCGAGTTGGGCTGCGCGTATCGCCGCCACATAACCGGCGGGGCCTGCGCCGATTACCACTACGTCGTACTTAGCCATGGTGTATTCCTATCGGTTGCGTATGCCGCTGTTCGGCGCGTTCAAATTTCCAGCAGGATGCGGGCCGGATCTTCCAGCAGGTCCTTGATAGCGACCAGGAATTGTACCGCGTCCTTGCCGTCCAGCAGCCGGTGATCGTAGGACAGCGCCAGATACATCATCGGCAGTATCACCACCTGGCCGTCGACCGCCATGGGGCGCTCCTGAATTTTGTGCATCCCCAGTATCGCAGTCTGCGGCGGGTTGAGTATGGGTGTCGACAGCAGCGAGCCAAACACCCCGCCGTTGGTGATGGTGAACGTGCCACCCTGCATCTCGTCGATACCTAGCTTGCCGTCGCGGGCGCGCAGCCCGTAGTCGCGGACACTGTTTTCGATCTGTGCCAGCCCCATGCTGTCAGCATCGCGCAGCACCGGCACCACCAGCCCCTTGTCGGTGGACACCGCAACGCCGATGTCCTGATAGCCGTGATAGACCACATCATTGCCGTCGATGGAGGCATTGACCACCGGAAACCGTTTCAGCGCCTCACAGGCGGCCTTGACGAAAAATCCCATGAAACCCAGGCGCACGCCGTTGTGGGCCTTTTCAAACTGGTCTTTGTAGCGAGCCCGCAACTCCATTACCGGCTGCATGTTGACCTCGTTGAAGGTGGTCAGCATGGCGGTGTTCTGGGACGCGTGCAGCAGGCGCTCGGCGATGCGCGCGCGCAGGCGGGTCATCGGGACACGGCGTTCGACGCGCTCTCCCACAGGCAGATCAAGCGCGGCCTGGGCGGGCTTTGGCGCCGGCGCGGACGGCTTCGAGGGGGCAGCCGGCGGCGTCGATGCAGCGCTGGCAGGCCGCTCCATATAGGCGACCGCATCTTCCTTGGTCACCAGGCCGCCCTTGCCCGTGGCGGGAATTGCCGCCGCGTCCAGACTGTTCTCATCCACCAGTTTGCGCGCGGCGGGGCTCAGCTTGAGATCGCCCTGCGGCGCGGTGGTGGACGCATTGTCGGCGCTCTTTGCGGCGCCCTTGTCAGCGCGGGTATCGGCATTGCTGCCAGCACTCGACGTATCGCCTTGGGCGGCGGCGCTGCTGTCCAGATGGCCGATCAGCTCGCCGCTCTGAACCGTATCACCCTCGCCCTTGAGCACCTCGGCGAGTACGCCATCGGACTGTGCCACCACCTCCAGCACCACCTTGTCGGTTTCTATATCCACCAGCAATTCGTCGCGCGACACCGCCTCGCCGGGTTGCTTGTGCCAGGTGGCGATGGTGCCGTCGGCGACGGACTCGGGAAAAATCGGGGCTTTGATTTCGATACTCATCAATGATCCTTAACCCTGCAGCTGTATGTCCGTGCCGGGCTCGTCACTCGAGCGCCAGCGCATCTTTGATCAAAACTTCCAGTTGTTGCAAATGCAAGGCCATATACCCCGCCGCCGGCGACGCCGACGCCTCGCGCCCGGCGTACTCCAGGTACAGCTCGGCGTTGTGGCGTTGAATGACGCGACGCATATGGTGCTGACTGCTGTACCAGGCGCCCTGGTTCATAGGTTCTTCCTGACACCAGACCGCGGACGCCAGATTCGTGTACGGGGCCAGGATGCGCTCCAGCTCCTGCTCGGGAAACGGGTACAGCTGCTCCAGGCGCACCAGCGCAACATGATCCGCGCCGTGCTCCCGGCGCGCATCGCGCAGATCGTAATACACCTTGCCGCTGCACAGTACCACGCGGGTGATGGCTTCCCGGTCCACAACGTCCGTATCGTCGAGCACCAGCTGGAAATCGCCCTCGGTCAGGTCCTCGAGTGTCGAGATCGCTTCCTTGTGGCGCAACAGGCTCTTGGGCGACATCACCACCAGCGGCTTGCGCAGCGGGCGGATTGCCTGCCGGCGCAGCATATGGAAAACCTGAGCCGGCGTGGTCGGTACGCAGACCTGGATATTGTGCTCTGCGCACAGCTGCAGGAACCGCTCCAGACGCGCCGAGGAATGCTCGGGGCCCTGCCCCTCGTAGCCGTGGGGCAACAACAGCGTCAGCCCGCACAGCCGACCCCACTTGTGCTCACCGCTGGTGATGAACTGGTCGATCACCACCTGCGCGCCATTGGCAAAGTCGCCGAACTGCGCCTCCCAGATCACCAGCCCATTGGGCGCGGTGGTGGCGTAGCCGTACTCGAACGCCAGCACGGCCTCTTCGGACAGCAGCGAATCGTAAATGGCAAAATCCGGCTGGCCATCGCGCAGATGCTGCAGGGGCACATAGGTCGATGCGTCCTTCTGATGGTGCAGCACCGCATGGCGATGGGAGAACGTACCGCGGCCCACGTCCTGGCCGGTCAGGCGCACCGGGTAGCCGGCGTCCAGCAGCGAGGCATAGGCCAGCATCTCCGCACAGCCCCAGTTGATGGGCATGGCGCCCGCCGCCATCTTGACCCGGTCCTCGTAAATCTTTTCCACCTGCCGCTGCACCGGAAAATCATCCGGCACGCGATTGGCACGCTGGGCAATATCCTGCAGAACCTTGAGGTCGATGGATGCGTCATAGGGCGTGTGCCAGTCATGGCCCAGATAGGGCGACCAGTCCACGAACAACGCCTTGTTGGGCTCCTTGACCAGGCTTTTGACCACGTGCTGACCGCTTTCCAGCGCATTGCGATAGCCGTCCAGCAGCGCGTCGTTCTCTTCGGCGCTCAACAGACCCTGTTCGATCAGCTGCTGGGCATAGAGGTCGCGAGTGGACGGATGCTTGCGAATCTTTTCATACATCAGCGGCTGCGTGCCGGAAGGCTCATCCGCCTCGTTGTGGCCGCGGCGCCGGTAGCAGATCAGGTCGATGACCACATCTTTTTTGAATTCCTGACGAAAATCGACCGCCAGCTGACTCACAAACGACACCGCCTCGGGGTCGTCGCCGTTGACGTGGAAGATGGGCGCCTGAACCATTTTCGCAATGTCGGTGCAGTACTCGGTGGAGCGCGCATCCTCGGGGCGGCTGGTGGTGAAACCGACCTGGTTGTTGATGACAATATGTACGGTGCCACCAGTGCGGTAGGCACGGGTCTGGGACATCTGGAATGTCTCCATGACCACGCCCTGGCCGGCAAAGGCCGCGTCGCCATGCAGCACGATGGGCACCACCGCGCTGCCCACCGCGTCGTTGCGACGGTCCTGGCGGGCCCGCACCGAGCCCTCGACCACCGGCGATACGATTTCCAGGTGCGAGGGGTTGAAGGCCAGCGCCAGGTGCAACTCGCCACCGGGGGTCATCACGTTGGAGGAAAAACCCTGGTGGTACTTCACGTCGGACGAACCGACATACTTGGCGCGACCTTCGAACTCATCGAACAGTTCTGCGGGATTCTTGCCCAGGATATTGACCAGTACGTTGAGGCGCCCGCGGTGGGCCATGCCGATCACGATTTCCTTGGCCGCGTAGGAACCGATGCGCTGGATCATCGCGTCCATCATCGGAATCAGGCTTTCGCCGCCCTCCAGGCCAAAGCGCTTGACCCCGGGGTAGCGCGAGGCGAGGGATTTTTCCAGGCCCTCGGCGGCGGTCAGGCGCTCCAGCAGGTGCAGGCGCATGTCGTCGCTGAGCACGGGATTGGCGCGCACACTCTCCATGCGACTCTGTATCCACTGGCGCTCTTCGGTGGCGACGATATGCATGTACTCGGCGCCGATGGTGCCGCAGTAGGTCTGCTCCAGCGCCTCGACGATCTCGCGCAGCGTCGCCTGGTCCTTGCCGATAAACAGGCTGCCGGTCTGAAAACTGGTGTCGTAGTCCGCTTCCGACAGCTGGTGGTACTGCAGATCAAGGTCCGGAACGGGCTCCCGCGACCACAGATCCAGCGGGTCCAGCCGTGCCTTCTGGTGGCCGCGCTGGCGGTAGGCGCTGCACAGCTGGATCACGCGGACCTGCTTGCGCTCGTGCTCGGTGATCGTGTGATCGACCACACCCGTGCTCGGCTTGGCACGCACCCGCGCGAGTCGCGCAAAATGCTCGCGGACCGGCCCGTGGGGCAGGTCCTGGACCGGATTGCCGTTGACCCGGGGCAGCTTTTCAAAATAGCTGCGCCACTCGGCAGACACGGCGTTGGGATCGGTCAGATACGTCTCGTACAGCGCCTCGACATAATGCGCATTGCCACCCGAAATGTGGGAACTACCCCACAGCTGTTCCATGCTGCCATTCTGCATTTCGTGCATTAATTACCCACCTCAATAAGGGAGGCGTCGCTGGACGGTGCGGACCCCACAGCATCGCGACGCACCGGCGCTGTGACATCCTGGGCAGGCGGCCCGATTGTCGGCAGCCGCCCGTGAATAAGCCCCGTGCGGCAATCCGGCATAACGCTGCCGGATACCGCAAACGGGGCTAAGTGTAGACCCTGAGGTCGTCTCAGGTGGCGCGTTTGAGCAGCATATGACGAATATGGCCAATCGCCCGGGTTGGATTGAGCCCCTTGGGACACACGTTGATACAGTTCTGGATGCCGTGGCAGCGGAATACGCTGAACGGGTCGTCCAGACCGGCCAACCGCTCTTCGGTGGCGGTGTCACGGCTGTCGGCCAGGAAGCGATAGGCCTGCAGCAGGCCGCTGGGGCCGATAAAGCGGTCCGGATTCCACCAGAAGGACGGGCAGCCACTGGAGCAGCATGCGCACAGTATGCACTCATAGAGCCCGTCGAGCTTGGCGCGCTCCTCCGGCGACTGCAGGCGCTCAATGGCGGGCGCCGGCGTGTCATTGATGAGAAACGGACGCACTTTTTCGTATTGCTGGTAGAACAGGCCCATATCCACCGCCAGGTCACGGATGACCGGCAGCCCGGGCAGCGGACGCAGCACCAGAGTGTTGCCCCCTTTCAGGGCCTCCGAAATCGGCGTAATGCACGCCAGGCCGTTCTTGCCGTTGATGTTGACACCGTCGGACCCGCACACGCCCTCGCGGCATGAGCGCCGGTAGGCCAGGGTCGAATCCTTGGCCTTCAACAGCTCCAGAACGTCCAGCACCATCAGGTCCTTGCCGCCCGTGTCCACCTGGACATCCTGCATCCAGGGCGCCTGGTCGGTTTCGGGGTTATAGCGATACAAACTGACTTGCAACATGGTCATCCCCAAACTCTCAATAGGTGCGCACTTTGGGCTCGAAGGTCTCGACGGTCTTGGGCTTGAAATTTACCGCTCGCTTTTCAATCCGCTTATCGCCGGGGATATACAGGCTGTGACACAGCCAGTTCTCGTCGTCGCGGTCCGGGAAATCCTCGCGGGCATGGGCGCCACGGCTCTCGTTGCGGGCCTCGGCGGCAATCGCCGTAGCCTCTGCGACCTCGAACAGGTTGCTCAGCTCCAGCGCCTCGATACGCGCCGTATTGAATGCGCCGCTCTTATCTTCCAGGTGCGCGTTTTCGATACGCTCGCGCAGCGCCGCCAGCTTGGCAATGCCTTCGCGCATCTTCTGACCGGTGCGGAACACCCCGAAATCCAGCTGCATAATGCCCTGCAGTTCCTTGCGCAGATCCGCGACCTTCTCACCACCGGAACTGCTGTTGATCCGGTTCAGGCGCACCAGCGCGGCGTCGATATCCGTCGCCGAGGCGTCGCGCACTTCGATACCGGTGCGCAGCGCATCTTCGATAAACAGCCCGGACGCACGACCGAATACCACCAGATCCAGCAGCGAGTTGCCGCCCAGGCGGTTGGCGCCATGTACCGACACACAGGCCACTTCGCCACAGGCAAACAAGCCCGGGATGATCTGGTCCTCGCCGTCGGCACCGCGGGTCAACGCCTGGCCGTGCACATTGGTCGGGATGCCGCCCATCATGTAGTGGCAGGTCGGCACCACCGGGATCGGCTCCTTCACCGGGTCTGCGTGGGCGAAGGTCTTGGACAGCTCGCAGATACCCGGCAGGCGCGAATGCAGCACCTCCTCGCCCAGATGGTCCAGCTTCAAGTGAACGTGGTCGCCGTCGGGTCCGCAGCCGCGGCCCTCCAGTATCTCCAGAATCATGGAGCGCGCCACCACGTCGCGACCCGCCAGGTCCTTGGCGTTGGGCGCGTAGCGCTCCATAAAGCGCTCGCCGTCTTTGTTGACCAGATAGCCGCCCTCACCGCGACAGCCCTCGGTCACCAGTACGCCCGCGCCGGCGATACCAGTGGGGTGGAACTGCCACATCTCGATATCCTGCACCGGGAAGCCGGCACGCAGGGCCATGCCGATACCGTCGCCAGTGTTGATATGGGCGTTGGTCGTGGAGGCGTAGATACGGCCGGCACCGCCGGTAGCGAATACCGTCGCCTTGGCTTTGACATAGACCGTCTCACCGGTTTCGATGCAGATAGCGGTCACGCCGACTACCGCACCATCCTGGTTCTTGACGATATCCACGGCGAACCACTCGTTCAGGAACACCGTATTGTTCTTCATATTGCTCTGGTACAGGGTGTGCAGCAGCGCATGGCCGGTGCGGTCGGCTGCCGCGCAGGTCCGTGCAGCCTGGCCACCGCGCCCGTAGTCCTTGGACTGACCGCCAAAAGGACGCTGATAAATGCGGCCGTTCTCGGCGCGGGAGAAAGGCAGGCCCATGTGCTCGAGTTCGAATACCGCCTCGGGCCCCACGGAACACATGTACTCGATCGCCTCCTGGTCGCCGATGTAATCGGAGCCCTTGACGGTGTCATACATGTGCCAGCGCCAGTCATCGTTCGGATCGGCGCTGGCGATCGCGCAGGTGATGCCGCCCTGAGCCGATACGGTGTGCGACCGCGTCGGGAACACCTTGGTAATGACCGCAGTCTTGAAACCGGACTGAGACAGTTGCAGTGCCGCGCGCATACCTGCGCCGCCACCGCCGACAATCACGCCATCAAAAGATAGGGTTCGAATACTCGACATGTCTCAACTCCAAAGAATCTGGATGCCCCAGACCACATAAGTGAACAGCAGTGCCAGCGTGCCGAACTGGAACAGGCCGCGCAGCACATTGCCCGTGGTGCCCATCAGGCGCTCGGTCAGATAGTCCGTGGAGACACTCCACAGGCCGATCCACGCATGCAGCACCAGAGACAGCAGCGCGCCAAGACTGAAAACCCGCACCCAGGTCTGCGCGAACAGCGCCTTCCACTCGGCGTACTGCAGTTCGCCGCCCATCAGGACTGCGACGATAAAGATGACATAGGCCAGCAACACCACCGCGGAAACGCGCTGCACCAACCAGTCGTAGAGGCCACTGCGGCCCAGATTCGATACTGCGGTTACCATAGCCATGCTCCCACCAATACGATCAGAATCGCGGAAAAGATGAATACCGCGCGCGAACCGGCTATGCCGCCGGCCATGGACTCGCCGATGCCCATATCCATCAACAGATGTTTAATGCCGGCCAGGGTGTGGTAGATCAGTGCCGCCAGCACTGCCCACGTCACCAGCTTGAACCAGAAGCCGGACGCGATTTCCCGCGTTCGCGCAAAGCTTTCCTCGCTGGCGAGACTGCCATCCAGCAGCCACAGCAGCACGGCGACGCCGACCGCCAGAAACACGCCGGAAGCGCGATGAAGAATCGATTGATAGGCCGTAATCGGCAGCGCAATCGTACCGATGTCCAGATTGACAGGTCGTTTATCTTTCACAGCTAGTCCACACTTGTTGAGCCCAGCACGGAGCGACGGGGCGGTTGCCGGAAGAAGAGAAGGAGCGGGCGCGCAAACGCCGTAAAAACGCGCGAGATTATAGGCATATCCACTCTGGAATACAAACGCTGACTGCCTGTTTCGACGCCCGCAACACGCCGCTCAGGGCGCGCAGCAGAGCACCCGCAAAACCGCCGAAGGGGGATGCACTGCCACGCCAGACACCCCATCGCGCGATTGACAAAACACTTCGGCTCTTTATAGTGAACCGTCCCGACCGGGAGGCACCCCCTGCGCTCCCCGAGATGGCGCAAATCAATGCCGACAGGTACATTGCCTGCGCCGCTGACATCATCAGTCAGGCGATGATCAGCGATCAGTCCAGATTCATAGACAGGAGCCCACGATGACCGACAAGAAAGCGAGTCTGACCTTCGACGACCGCGACCCAATTGAGCTGCCCATCTATTCCGGCACCCTTGGCCCCGACGTTGTCGATGTCAGCGCGCTCACCGCTGCCGGCCTGTTCACCTACGACCCGGGCTTTGTATCCACCGCCGCCTGTGAATCCAAAATCACCTATATAGATGGCGCCAAAGGTGTGCTCCTCCATCGCGGCTATCCGATCGAACAGCTGGCCGAAAAATCCGGCTATATCGAAACCTGCTACCTGCTGCTCAAGGGCGAGTTGCCCAATGCGCAGCAGAAGGCCGACTTCGAACACCGGGTTCACCGCCACACCATGGTGCACGACCAGATCAACACCTTCTATAAAGGCTTTCGCCGCGACGCACACCCCATGGCCATCATGTGTGGCGTGGTCGGCGCGCTGTCCGCCTTCTATCACGACTCCCTGGACATCGCCAATCCGGAACACCGGGAAATTTCCGCGGTGCGCCTGATCGCGAAAATGCCGACCCTGGCGGCGATGACCTACAAGTACACCAGCGGCCAGCCTTTCATGTATCCGCGCAACGACCTCAACTACGCGGAAAACTTCCTGTACATGATGTTCGGCAACCCCTGTGAGGAGTACGAGGTAAACCCGGTACTGGCCAAGGCCATGGACCGCATTTTCCTGCTCCACGCCGACCACGAGCAGAACGCCTCCACCTCCACCGTGCGCCTGGCAGGCTCCACCGGTGCCAATCCGTTTGCCTGTATTTCCGCCGGCATCGCCGCGCTGTGGGGACCGTCCCACGGTGGCGCCAACGAAGCCGTGCTGGACATGCTGGCGGAGATCGGCGACGTTTCGCGCATCGACGAGTTCGTGGCGCGCGCCAAAGACAAGGACGACCCCTTCCGCCTGATGGGTTTCGGTCACCGGGTCTACAAGAACTTCGACCCGCGCGCCAAGGTCATGAAGCAGACCGCCGACGAGGTACTGGGCGTGCTGGGCATGGCCGACGACCCGATGCTCGCCATCGCCAAGCGACTGGAGCAGATCGCGCTGGAAGACCCCTACTTTATCGAGAAGAAGCTCTACCCCAACGTGGACTTCTATTCAGGCATCATCCTCAAGGCGCTGGGCATACCCACCGCCATGTTCACCGTAATCTTTGCCCTGGGCCGCACCCCCGGCTG
>JAVEVZ010000087.1:0-9992 GCA_034004805.1 Spongiibacteraceae bacterium
GAAAAGGCCGCCGCGTTTGCCGAAATCGAGGCCCGGATTCAGGACAGCCAGGCCGAAACCGTGGTGCTGGCGCGCTATATGCAGATTATTCCGCCCGGCCTGTCAAAGGCCTATGAGCGGCGCATGATCAATATTCACCACTCATTTCTGCCTTCCTTCGTGGGCGCCAATCCCTACCAGCGTGCCTATGACCGCGGTGTAAAGCTGATCGGCGCCACCAGCCACTACGTCACCGAGCACCTGGACGAAGGGCCGATCATTGAGCAGGATGTGATTCGCGTAAACCATCGCCACAGCAAGGAAGACTTGGTGCGGCTGGGCAAGGACGTCGAAAAAAGCGTGCTGGCCAGGGCGCTGCGCAATCATCTGGAAGACCGGGTCATCGTGCATGGCAACAAAACCGTGGTGTTCGACTGACGCCCGCCGGGCGCCGCCGGTCAGTGCCGGTTGTCACATCACTGTCACAGGCGTCCCGCTAAATGAAGCCATGTACTCAGCGAGTGGGCGATGAGCGTGGATACCAGAACCATACTGATAGTCGATGATGAGGCGCCGATCCGGGAGATGCTCCGGGTCGCGCTGGAGGCGGCGGACTATCGCTGCGTGGAGGCCGGCGATGCGCGCGAGGCCCACGCCAGCATTGTTGACCAGCGCCCCGATCTGGTGCTGCTGGACTGGATGCTGCCCGGCACCAGCGGTGTGGAGCTGTTGCGTCGCCTGCGCCGGGAGGCGCTGACCAGCGAGCTGCCGGTGATCATGCTCACCGCCAGGGGCGAGGAGGGCAGCAAGATCCAGGGGCTGGACAGCGGGGCGGATGACTACGTCACCAAGCCCTTTGCACCGCGGGAGCTGCTGGCGCGTATCAAGGCGTTGCTGCGCCGCGCGGGTGTCGAGGGCGGTGGCAGCGCGATCCAGGTGCTTGGCCTCGCGCTGGATCCCGTCAGCCATCGGGTAAGCGCGGAGGAGCAGCCGCTGGCGCTGGGCCCCACCGAGTTTCGTCTGCTCAGGTTTTTTATGACCCACCCCGAGCGCGTCTACACCCGTGGCCAGCTGCTGGACCAGGTATGGGGCGGCGGGGTGTACGTCGAGGAGCGCACGGTCGACGTGCATATACGCCGTTTGCGCAAGGCGCTGTGCACCGACACGGCGGACTACGGCGCACTGATTCAAACTGTGCGCGGCACCGGGTATCGCTTCTCCTCCACCGGCGTTGTCGCCAAACCGGCGTGAACCATGCACAAGGTCAGTTGGACATCGGAGTTGGGGAAGCTGGGTATCTGGCTGCTGCTGAGCGGCGCCGTGGCACTGCCCCTGGGTCTGTTGCCCTGGGCGCTGTTTCTCACCACGCTGGCGTATTTCGCGATGTTCCTGCATCGCGGCCAGCGCCTGCACAACTGGCTGTTGCAGTCATCCCGTCGCGACGCGCCGGAAATGCCCGGTATCTGGGGCGTTATCACCGATCAGATCTACCGTCGCCAGCGCCAGCAACGCCACGAGCGCGCGCGTCTCAGGGCCCAGATCAGCTACCTGCGCGACTGCTTTATGGCCTGCCCCTTCGGGGTGGTGGTGGTCGACAGCCAGGGGCTGATCGAGTGGATCAATCCGCAGGCCAACCGGCTGCTGGGGCTGCACGGCGCCAAGGATGAAGGCCAGCACCTGCTCAATCTGGTGCGCTCGCCGGCGGTGGTGAAATACTTCGACAGCGAGCAGTACGACGAGCCCCTGGAAATATCGGCGCCAGGCCAGGCCGCGATGACGCTGCGCATACGGATCGCCTTTTTCGGCCAGCGCTCGCGGATGGTGTTTGTACAGGACGTCACACACACCGCGCGCCTGGAGCAGGTGCGCAAGGCCTTCGTGGCCAACGTCTCCCACGAACTGCGCACGCCCCTGACGGTGATCCACGGCTACCTCGAAACCATGCGCGACAGCGATGATATGGCGCCGCGCTGGCAGCGCCCCCTGCAGCAGATGCTGGGACAATCGCTGCGCATGCAGCAGTTGATCGACGACCTGTTGCTGCTGTCGCGGCTGGAGGCCCTGCCCGCGGAGGAGCAGCAGACGCAGATCGATATGCGTGCGCTGCTGTACGAGATTCGCCAGGAGGCACTGCTGGTGGCGGACGGGCCGCGGGATATTGAGATCGCGTGCGACGACAGCCTGGCGCTGCTGGGCAACCGCGCCGAGCTGCACAGCGCGTTCACCAACCTGGTGGTCAATGCGGTCCAGCACAGCCCCTCCGGCAGCCGCATACAGGTGCGCTGGTTCGCCGACAGTGGCCACGCCTGGCTGCAGGTGGAAGATAACGGCGCCGGTATCGAACGGCACCATATTCCGCGCCTGACCGAGCGTTTTTACCGGGTGGATGCCAGCCGCTCCACCCGCACCGGCGGCACCGGCCTGGGGCTGGCCATCGTCAAGCATGTCCTGCTGCGGCACCAGGCGGAGTTGCGCATCGACAGCCGGCCCGGCAAGGGCTCGGTATTCAGCTGTGTGCTGCCGCTGGCGCGCACGGTGAGCGTGCCCAGAGCTGCGCAGCGCCAAGGCATTTAATAAGAACGGCGGCACCGGTCATCAGATGCCGTCTGTAATAGTTTTCCGGGCCTCGATAAACGCCGCACCCGGATCGGCCGGCCCTGACGCAAGCTTCACAGTCCTGTCATATGACTGCCTTAGAGTGCAGTCCCACATTCAACGGTAATCGAGGCTATGACTATGACGATGCGACGCCTATTCACTGGGCTGGCAGTGGCGCTCAGCCTGGGCGCCGGCGCGGGATTGCAGGCCGCCGAGGTGGATCTCGGCCTGCCCGAATACCAGAAAGCCAGTGGTGTATCCGGCAATCTGTCCAGCGTGGGTTCCGATACCCTGGCCAACCTGATGACCCTGTGGGCCGAGCAGTTCAAGCGCAGCTACCCCAACGTCAATATCCAGATCCAGGCCGCGGGCTCATCCACCGCGCCGCCCGCGCTGATCGAGGGTACGGCCAATATGGGGCCCATGAGCCGGCGCATGAAGGCGTCCGAGGAAGAAGCCTTCGAGGCCCGGCACGGCTACAAGCCCACCGCGGTACCGGTCGCCATCGACGCGCTGGCGGTGTTTGTCCACAAGGACAACCCCTTGCCGGGCCTGACCCTGGCGCAGGTCGACGCGATCTTCTCTTCGACCCGGAAATGTGGCGCTCCCGAGGCCATTGAGCGCTGGGGCCAGGTGGGCCTGAGCGGCGACTGGGCCGGCCGTGACCTGCAGCTGTACGGCCGCAACTCGGTGTCGGGCACCTACGGCTATTTCAAGGAAAAGGCACTGTGCAAGGGTGATTTCAGGAGCGGCGTCAATGAGCAGCCGGGCTCGGCCTCCGTCGTGCAGTCGGTGTCGACTTCACTTAACGCGATCGGTTATTCGGGCATTGGCTACAGGACGGCGTCGGTGCGCGCGCTGCCGCTGGCGGGGCCGGACGGCCAGTTTATCGATGCGTCGTTCGACAGCGCCGTGTCCGGCAACTACCCCCTGTCGCGATTCCTTTTCGTGTATATCAACAAGGCGCCCAATCGGCCGCTGGCACCGCTGGAGCGCGAGTTTATCAAGCTGATGCTGTCCAGGTCCGGCCAGCAGGTGGTGGTCAAGGACGGCTATATCCCGCTGCCGGCGGCGGTCGTCGAGAAAATCCTGACCCGCCTGGAGCTTTAGGGGGCGGCCGGGACGGGTTCAATACCGGAATGCCTGTGGCGGGTTCGGTCAATAGAAAGGCGATGCCCGCTTCAGGTATAAAAGCCAGGCCATAACCCGCCAGACTGGAAGGGCGGGCGAGTGCAGGGTGGTCCGCCTGTAATACGGCTGTCATACAACGCGTCTAGCATGCGCCGATAAATCGTCCGGAGCTTCGGGAAACGATGCAAACACAGGTCCCAGGGTCGGCCCGCACCGCCACCTACCGCATCAATCCCTGGCGCACCCTGCGCGACAAGCTCGCCACGCTGTCGATCAGCGCCGGCGGCATGGGTGTGCTGGTGGCCATACTGCTGATCTTCTTCTATCTGCTGTATGAAATCCTGCCGCTGTTCCAGGGCGCGACCATCGAACGGCGCGCGACTTTTCCCGTGGCGACGCTGGCCTCGGCGGAATCGCCGACCCTGTACCTGGCGATGGAGGAGTACGGCGAGATTGCCCTGCGTATCAGCGCTGATGGCGTGGCGCAGTTTTTCCGCAGTGCCGATGGCAGCAATGTGCTGACGGAAACCCTGCCGACCGGCACGGCGCCGGTCAGCAGTTTTGCCCAGGACAGCGAAACCAGCCGCTTGTTTGCCCTGGGGCTGGAGGATGGCCGGGTACTGGTCGCGCAGCACGATTACCGCATCAGCTATCCCGACGACCAGCGCCACATCGCCCCGCGTATCAGCTATCCCTATGGCAGCGCGCCGTTCCTGTTGACTGACGCGGGACCGGTGCGCCACCTGGCCGTGCGCGACAGCGACGCGGCGCTGGTGGTGGTGGGCAGCAGCGGTGGCGGCAGGCTGTACGGCCGCCAGTGGGTCAAGGCCGAGGATTTTCTGTCCGGTGATATCACGGTCGAAGAACGGGTGCTCAATGTTCCCGACGTCGATATCAAGGTAAGCCGCCTGTTGCTGGGGCCCGACCAGCGCTGGCTCTATGTCTTCAGCAAGGCCGGCGACTTCCGGGTGCTGGACCTGCGCGAGGGCGAAGTGGTCGACAGCGGACGCCTGTTCAGCGCGGGCTCGCTGGTGTCCAGCCGGTTGTTGCTGGGCGGCATCTCGGTGATGGTGGCCAACGACCGCGGCCTGATCAGTCAGTGGTTTATGGTAAACCGATCCGGCGAGGTGCCGAGCTTCGAGCGCGTCCGTGATTTTCGCGCCGCGACAGCCGTGTCCGCGCTGGCGGTGGAGCACCGCCGCAAGGGTTTTGTGACGGTCGATGCCCAGGGGCAGCTGGATATCTACTACGCCACCTCCGAGCGCCATGCCCTCAGGGAGCAGGTCAGCGACAGCGGCGCGGTGGCGCTGGCGATGGGGCCGCGCGGTGATGCCCTGCTGGTGGAAGACCAGAGCGGTGAAGTGGCACTGTGGTCGATTCACAACCCGCACCCGGAAGTCAGCTGGCGAGCCCTGTGGGGCACGGTGTGGTACGAGAGCTATCCCGAGCCCGATTACGTCTGGCAGTCGTCGTCCGGCAGCAGTGATTTCGAGCCCAAGCTGAGCCTGTCACCGCTGGCCTTCGGCACCCTGAAAGCTGCGTTTTACGCGATGCTGATCGCCACCCCGCTGGCCATCTGCGGCGCGATCTATACCGCCTATTTCATGGCGCCGGCGCTGCGTCGCAAGGTCAAGCCCCTGATCGAAACCATGGAGGCGCTGCCCACTGTCATTCTCGGTTTTCTCGCCGGCCTGTGGCTGGCGCCATTTGTCGAGGAAAACCTGCCCGGCATCTTTTCCATCCTGTTGCTGATGCCCTTCGCGGTGTTGCTGTTCGGGTACCTGTGGAACACGCTGCCGGTGGGCCTGCGCCGCTACGTCCCCGACGGCTGGCAGCCACTGCTGCTGGTGCCCGCGGTGATCCTGACCTGCTGGCTCTGTGTGGCGATCAGTCCGGTGCTGGAGTCGATGTTTTTTGGCGGCGACATGCGCATCTGGCTGACCAATGATCTGGGTGTCGATTTTGACCAGCGCAACGCCCTGGTGGTGGGCCTGGCGATGGGGTTTGCGGTGATCCCGACCATCTTTTCAATCGCCGAGGACGCGCTGTTTTCGGTGCCCAAGCATCTGAGCTACGGCTCCCTGGCGCTGGGCGCGACGCCCTGGCAAACCCTGGTGGGGGTGGTGATACCGACCGCCAGCCCGGGTATTTTCTCGGCGCTGATGATCGGCATGGGGCGCGCCGTCGGCGAAACCATGATTGTGCTGATGGCCACCGGCAATACCCCCATCATGGACGCCAATATCTTTGAAGGCATGCGCACCCTGGCGGCCAATATCGCCGTGGAAATCGGCGAGACGGAAGTGGCCAGCACCCATTTTCGCGTGCTGTTTCTGGCGGGTTTTGTGCTGTTCATGTTCACCTTTATGGTGAATACCGTCGCGGAAGTTGTGCGCCAGCGTTTGCGTAAACGCTACGGATCACTGTAGTGATGCACCGGAATTCGGAGTAGACGATGGCAGTTGAATACCAGAAACGCATGGGCATGAACCGCTGGTTTGCCAGCGGCGAGCCGTTTGTGTGGATATCCGCAGCGGCTGTCACCATGAGTGCGGTGGCAGTAATTGCATTGCTGGCGTTGCTGGCAGTGCGCGGCTTTGGCCATTTCTGGCCTGCGGCAATTTATCAGGCCAGCTACCAGTTGCCGGGTGCAGACGCCCAGCCGCTGCTCGGTGAGCGCGTCGATACCGCACTGGTGAGTGTCCGGCAGATAGGCGTCGCCGGCCAGTCGCTGGGACTGGACAAGACCCACGTCGACCGCAGTCTGTTCAAGCTCGGCAACCGCGATATCAGCGGCCGGGATTTCGGCTGGTATCTGGAAGATTTCATCGTCGATGAGACCCTGCCCCGCGATGTGATGAAAATGGAGCGCCGCGAGTGGGGGGATTTCTACGGCTATCTCAAGGATGTGCGCCAGGCCGGTGAGGTTGTGGCAGCCGGCAGTGAAGCCTGGCCGGAATTCCAGCGTCGCCTGCAGCGCGCCCACACCCTGGCCGACGCCATTGAAACCATCGAGAAGAAACGCATCGGCGCCATCAACTACGCGCTGGAGCGCCTGCGTTTGCAGGAGCGCGGCCTGGAGCTCGAGCTGGCGGCCGGGCGTATTGATCAGCAGGAGTTAGCGGCCGGGCTGGCGGAACTCGCGCAGGCGCGCGCCAGCCATGAAGCGGAGTACGCCGTGCTGGAGCAGGAGTTGCTGGCCCTGCGGGAACAGATTGCCCGCGACAGCGCGACCGCCACCACCATGAGCGGGCAGGAAGTGAGTATCCCGTTGGCCGGGGTGGTCCATGCCTACCAGCCCAACGCCATGAACCTGCTGCAGAAAATCGGCTTTTACTGCGCGAAGCTGTGGGAATTCCTGAGCGACGAGCCCCGCGAGGCCAATACCGAGGGCGGTATCTTCCCGGCGATTTTCGGCACCGTGATGATGGTGATGATCATGTCGGTGCTGGTCACGCCGTTCGGGGTGATCGCCGCGGTGTACCTCAAGGAGTATGCGCGCCAGAACCTGCTCACCCAGATCATCCGGGTGGCGGTCAACAACCTCGCCGGGGTGCCGTCGATTGTCTATGGCGTGTTTGGGCTGGGCTTTTTTGTGTACTTTGTCGGCGCCAATATCGACCAGTGGTTTTTTCCCGCCGCGTTGCCGGCGCCCACCTTCGGCACGCCGGGCCTGTTGTGGGCGTCATTGACACTGGCGCTGCTGACCCTGCCGGTGGTGATCGTTTCCACCGAGGAGGGCCTGGCGCGGGTGCCCCGCGCACTGCGCGAAGGCAGCCTGGCGCTGGGGGCCACCAAGGCCGAAACCCTGTGGAAAATCGTGTTGCCCATGTCCAGCCCGGCAATCATGACCGGCTTGATTCTGGCGGTTGCGCGCGCAGCTGGCGAGGTTGCGCCGCTGATGCTGGTGGGGGTCGTCAAACTGGCACCCTCGCTGCCGGTGGACGGCAACTTTCCGTTCGTGCACCTGGACCGCAAGTTCATGCACCTGGGGTTTCATATTTACGACGTGGGCTTCCAGAGCCCCAACGTGGAGGCCGCGCGACCGCTGGTCTATGCCACGGCCCTGCTGCTGGTGATCGTGATTGTCGTGCTGAACCTGGCGGCGATCGGGCTGCGCAACCACCTGCGGGAAAAGTACCGCTCGCTGGAGATGTAGGGCACGCCTTGCAGGCAGTGACGGAATGGTTCAAAGCGATCCGCCGCCGCGCGTTGTTACAGCGGCGGGCCGGGTAAACACGACAAACAAGCTGGACAGGAATACGGGCAGATCATGGCAAATACCGCATCGCAGGGCCGCACGCACAGTATCAGCTTCGACAGCCTGGGACGCAGCGAGACGCCGCCGCAGTCGCTGGCGGACGAGCACATCAGCCTGCAGGTCAGGAACCTCGACCTGTTTTACGCCGGCAACAAGCAGGCGCTTTACGGCGTCAATATGGAAATACCCCGGCAACGGGTCACGGCGTTTATCGGCCCCAGCGGTTGCGGCAAGTCCACCCTGCTGCGCTGCTTCAACCGTATGAACGATCTGGTGGATGGCTGTACGGTGAAGGGCGAGATCACCCTGGACGGCGCCAATATCTACGCCAAGGGCGTGGACGTGGCGTCCCTGCGCCGCCAGGTCGGCATGGTGTTCCAGAAGCCCAACCCGTTCCCCAAGACCATCTACGAAAATGTCGCCTACGGGCTGCGCATTCAGGGCATCAACAAAAAGCGCGTGCTGGATGAGGCGGTTGAGAAATCGCTGCGCCAGGCGGCATTGTGGGATGAGGTCAAGGACCGCCTCGACGACAACGCGCTGGGTATGTCGGGTGGTCAGCAGCAGCGTCTGGTGATTGCGCGGACGGTGGCGGTCGAGCCGGAAGTGGTGCTGCTCGACGAGCCGGCGTCGGCGCTTGACCCGATCTCGACCCTGAAAATCGAAGAGCTGATTTACGAGCTCAAGGAGAAATACACGATCATTATCGTCACCCACAATATGCAGCAGGCGGCGCGGGTGTCTGACTATACTGCCTTTATGTATATGGGCAGGCTGATCGAGTTCGATGCCACGGGCCGGTTATTCACCAACCCCGGTCAAAAACAAACCGAAGATTACATCACCGGCCGCTACGGTTGATAAGACCCGGGCCGAGGAGACACACATGGTCAGCAAGAATGCGCATACCCAGCACATATCGCGGCGCTACAACGCCGAGCTGGAGGACATCAAGACCCGCATGCTGGAAATGGGCGGCCTGGTGGAGCGCCAGGTGGCGGATGCCATCACCGCCTTTATGACCGCCGACAGCGAACTCGCGCAACGGGTCAAGGAAGGCGATTACGTCATCAATGATATGGAAGTGGCTATCGACGAGGAGTGCACCATGATCCTGGCCCGGCGCCAGCCGGCCGCCAGCGATCTGCGCATGGTCATCGCCATCACCCGGGTGCTGCAGGATCTGGAGCGCATGGGTGACGAGGCCACCAAGATCGCCGAGCAGGCCATCCTGTTCAGCGAGGCGGGCGAACTGCCCCGCGGCCACGTGGAGATCCGTCATATCGGCGACCACGTGGGTGTCATGGTGCGCGGTGCCCTGGATGCCTTCACCCGCTTCGATATGGACCAGGCGCTGCGCGTGGCCGAGGAAGACAAGGTGGTGGACCAGGAGTACGGCTCGGCCATGCGAAGCCTGGTGACACATATGATGGAAGACCCGCGCACCATCACCAGCGTGCTGCGCGTGATGTGGGCACTGCGCTCCATTGAGCGGGTGGGCGACCACGCCCGCAATATCGCCGAGCACGTGATCTACCTGGTCAAGGGCCTGGATGTACGCCATGTGAACGTGAAGGAAATGGCGGCCAAGATTCAGGGGGACGAGGAAGAAGAGTAGAAAGAAAACCACAGGCGGAGGCCATGGCACAGCAATCCCGCCGGGTGACCGGCTGCCGCAACTGCGCTAAGCTCCGCCGCACTGTCCCTGGGGTTCATCCCGTTGTTCCCGATACCCACCACACCACCAGCCATGACTGACCCGGTCCCGCCGCGCCCTGCGGCGTTGATCCGGGGGCGCGCTGCGTGGCTGCTGGGCCTGTTGCTGCTGCTGTGCCAGTCGCTGACGGCGCCCGTTGCAGCGGTCGCCGCAGAGCAGCAGTGGCAGATCGATCCGGCGCCCGCATCGCTGCTCAGCCGCGACACCGGGCTCGGCATCAAGCACCGCGGCACGGCGGAGGGTCCGCTGCCGGGATCCGATACCAACCTGGCACTGCCTGCCACGGCGCTTTACTCCCGGTCGGCG
>JAVEVZ010000088.1:0-9947 GCA_034004805.1 Spongiibacteraceae bacterium
TCGCTGGTGCGCGGCGACAGGTAATTGGTGTGCGGGTCGTAGAGCTCAGTCAGCGCATTGAGGTAGGTCTGGTAGACATCCTCGCTGCTGTACTGCTGCACCCGGTGCAGCTGGTTGTTGAAGCGCTTTTTCAGCAGTGGCGGGATTTCCTCGGGGGCTTTGCCGGCGAGCTTCAGGTTCAGCACTTCGCTCTTGATGCGCTTGCGCCACAGGCTGTCGGCCTCGGCCTGGTCAGCGGGCCAGGCCTGTTTGCTGCGATCCAGCTCGAGGTACTCGTCGCGGGTGAAGTCCAGGTTGGCGATGGTGGTATCCAGGTCGGCGACCACCTGGTTCAAGCGCTCGATCACCCGCTGCTGGTAGCGCGCAAAAATTGCGTAGCCCGTCTGCAGGTCGCCTTTGTGCAGCTGGTCGTCGAGCTGGAAGCGCCATTGCTCGAAGTCTTTGATATCGCTGGCAAGCAGGAACAGGCGGTTGAAGTCCAGGGTCTTCAGGTACTGATCCAGCATCTGGGACGACAGCTGGTCGTCGAAGGGTACCTTGGCGTAGTGACGGGTTTCCAGGCGGTTGACGATTTCCCTGGCGGTGGCCTGCTGGGTCTCATTCCAGGTGAGCTCAGCGGGAACCGTGACGAGGGCCAGCGCGCACTGGGCGACCAGAGTGAGAAGGCAGAACTGCGCAATGCGCCGGGCCGGAATAAGCATAGTTGCAACCGTGTTGCTGGATAATTTGCAGGTGCCAACTGCTGCTGACACCCGCCTGACTTTATTACAAAACGTTATACGGCGCTACCGAGCAGCCCGTGGCTCCGCCGTGCGTCGGCGCACTAATAAGACCTGTAGCGCGATGGAAGTTCCGCGTTCACCGCAGTGGCCATAGCCAGGGAATCACCGCGATGGATACTATGCCGACCAGCACATTCATGGGCAGGCCGACGCGCAGGAAGTCGCCGAAGCGGTAGTTGCCGGGGCCCAACACCATCAGGTTGGTTTGGTAACCCAGCGGGGTTGCGAAGCTCGCCGAAGCCGCCAGCATGATGGCGAACACAAAGGGTTCGGCGGCGAGTCCGGCTTCGCCGCTCAACGCCAGGGCGATGGGCAGCATGAGGATTGCGGCGGCGTTGTTGGTAATGATCTCGGTGAGCAGGGACACCGTGGCGTAGACCAGGGCCAGCAGCAGCCAGGGATGGCCGTTGCTAAGACTGACCAGCTGGGTCGCGGCCAGGGCGGCGACCCCGGTCTGCTCCAGCGCCGCACCCAGTGCAAAGGACGCCGCAATCGTGATCAGCACCGGCAGGTCGAGGCTCTGTTCCGCCTGGCGCAGGGTGCAGCAGCGCGTGGCAAGCATGGCGGCGGCACCTATGAGGGCCGCGTACAGCATGTCCAGCAGGCCGGTGCCGGCGAGCAGCACGACTGCCCCCAGAATCACCCAGGACAGGCCCGCGCGCTCGTGGTGGGGCGCTTCCTGACCCAGGTCGTTGATCACCAGAAAGTCGCGGATATGGCGGGCCCGGACCAGAAAACGCGGCCCGGCCTCCAGCAACAGGGTGTCGCCGGGGCTCAGGCGTATCGAGCCCAGGTTGCCGTCAACCCGCTCGCCGTTGCGGGCCACCGCCAGCACCACGGCGCCGTAGCGCTCGCGAAAATCCGTGTCGCGTATGGTCTGGCCCAGGCCCTCGCAATGCTGGGAGACCACGGCCTCCACCAGTTGCCGCTGCTGGTGTGGCTGCATGCCCTGGCCGTTGTCGGCGGAGGGCTGCAGGCCCGGAATGCGCAGCAGGTCGGTGATGGCTTCGGTGTCGCCGGCGAACACCAGGCGGTCGCCGCTGTGCAGCACCTCGTCGGGTTGCACCACGCTGATCAGTTGCCCGTCGCGCTCGATTTCCACCAGGAATACCCGGCGCAGGTGGCGCAGGCCCGCCTGGCTGATGGTCTGGCCCACCAGCGGCCCGCCCGCGGTGACGGCGACCTCCAGGGTAAATTCCCGCGGGTTGTCGAAGCCGGGGTGGTCGCGTCGGTCCGGCAGCAGGCGGGGGAAGAACAGCAGCATAAAGGCGGCGCCCGCCAGCGCCACCGGCAGGCCTGCGGCGGTGATGCTGAACAGGCTGAAGCCGGGCTGGCCGGTCATGACCTGGTACTGGCCGTTGATCACCAGGTTGGTGCTGGTGCCGATCATGGTCAGTGTGCCGCCCAGAATCGCGGCATAACTGAGGGGAATCATCAGTTTCGACGGAGCGATATCGATGCGCCGTGCCCAGCGGGTAATGGCCGGAATCAGGGTCGCGACGACAGGGGTGTTGTTGAGAAAGCCACTGAGGGCGACAACCGGGGCTATGATGCGCCACAGGGCAGCGCGCTCGGTTTGCGGGCGGCCCAGCAGGCGGTTGACCAGCAGGTCGACGCCGCCGGCCCCCTGAATGCCGGCGGCGACCACGAACATGGCGGCCACGGTAATGAGGCCCGGGTTGCCGAAGCCGGCCAGCAGCTGGCCGGGTGAGAGGATCCCGCTGATGCCGATGACCGTCAGCGCGGCCATCAGCACCAAGTGGGGTGCCAGGCGGCTCAGGATCAGGGTCAACAACACGCCGCCGGTCAGGCTCACCGCCAGCCACGCCTGCCAACTCATAGAGGTCTACCTGCAGATTCAGTGACACGGATCGCGTGTCGCGATGGGCGCGCAGACTAGCGCCGGGCGCGTTAATACGCCAAATATTTAAAAGTGCTTGGGTTATTGCATTTTCTTCTGGAGGATGGCGGCGCGGGGCGTGGCCAGTGGTGCCGCTGCGGAACTTTGCCGCTTCCGTCGCGTCGCAGTAACAGTTTCGACCGGCATGACTGCTATCAATGTTCTTGAAAATCAATGCGCTGCAGCTTAGCTTTAAGCGCGTTTCGAAGCCGTGGGGCGGCGCTCTGGCCGCCCTGGTGTGTCTGCGAGGTCCTACATGCTCTGTGCTGAAAATCTGAGTCGCCACTATGGCGCCGTGGCTGCCGTTGACGGGGTGTCGTTTACCGTCGGCGCGGGGGAGATTGTCGGTTTGCTGGGCCACAACGGTGCCGGCAAGACCACCATTATGAAGATGCTGACCGGCTACCTCGAGCCGTCGGGGGGGCGGGTGCTGTTCGACGGGGTGGATATCGCCGCTGACAGCAGCGATCTGCGCCGTGCATTGGGGTATCTGCCGGAAAATCTGCCGGTCTACCCGGAGATGAGCGTCTGTGACTTTCTCGACTACAGCGCGACTCTGCGCGGCCTGCGGGGCGCCGAACGCAGCCGGGCAATGGCCCGCGCCGTGGCCCAGTGCGATCTGGGCGACAAGGCACTGGCGGCCATCGGCACTCTGTCGCGGGGGTACCGGCAACGGGTCGGTGTCGCCCAGGCGATTCTGCACCGGCCGTCGCTGGTGATCCTCGATGAACCCACCAATGGTCTCGATCCCGGACAAACCCAGCATATGCGCGAACTGATCCGTGAGCTGGCGCTGGACGCGACGGTGATGCTGTCGACCCACATCATGCAGGAGGTGGACGCCATCTGCAGTCGTGCGCTGATCCTGCGCGGCGGCAGGCTGGTGGTGGACGAAGAGCTGGATGCACTGCGCCGCAGCCGCAGCCTGGCGCTGACCACGGATGCGGATGAAGCGGTGATCCAGCGCCTCAGCCGTGAGGTCAGCGGTATCGACGGCTACCGCCAGCAGTCCGCCAGTGAGCCCGCGCGCCGGCTCTACCACCTGCAACTGGCGCCCGACAGCGAGCTGGACGGCGTCGCCGCCGCCGTAGCGGACTATCTGGTGAAGGACGGTCGGCGGCTGTTCGGCTTGCGGGCCGTGAGCCGTGATCTGGAAACGGTATTCCGCGCGGTGGCCGCGGGCCGCGAAGAGGAGCTGAACCATGCTGCTTGATCAGGATGTGCGGCGCATTGCCGGCAAGGAACTGGCCATCTTTTTTGCATCGCCCATCGCCTGGTTGTTTCTGGGCAGCTTTGTGGCGGTGACCCTGTTTATCTTTTTCTGGGGCGAGGCGTTTTTCGCGCGCAATATCGCCGATGTCAGACCCATGTTCGAATGGCTGCCGGTGCTGCTGATCTTTCTCTCGGCGGCGCTCAGCATGCGCCTGTGGAGCGAGGAGCGCCGCACCGGCACGCTGGAATTCGTCAGCACCCTGCCGGTGGCCAGCTGGCGTTTTGTGTGGGGCAAGTTTCTCGCCTGCATGGTGTTGCTGGCGCTGGCCTTGGCGCTGACCCTGCCGTTGCCGGTCACGGTGGACTGGATGGCGGACCTCGACTGGGGCCCGGTGTGGGCGGGCTATCTGGCCAGCCTGCTGCTGGGGGCGGTCTACCTCAGCGCCGGCCTGTTTGTGTCGAGCCGCACCGACAACCAGATCGTGGCGCTGATTCTCAGTACCCTGCTGGGCGGTGCGCTCTATCTGGTGGGCTCGCCGGTACTCACCGACCTGGCCGGCAATACCCTGGGCGAGTGGATGCGCAGCCTGTCCACCGGCGCGCGCTTCGAGGCCATCGCCCGCGGCGTGGTGGATTTTCGCGACCTGTATTACTACCTCGGCCTCACCGTGGTGTTCCTGGTCCTGAATGTCTACGGCCTTGAGCACGGGCGCTGGGCGCGGGGCGACCACAGCGGCCGGCATGCGCGCTGGCGCTGGGTAACGGCACTGGCGGTGGCCAACGTATTGCTCGCCAATGGGTGGCTGTCGCAGATCGACGCCCTGCGCTGGGATGTCACGGCCGGCAAGCAGTATTCGCTGTCCGCGGCCACCCGCAACTATCTCGATCAGCTTCAGGAGCCGCTGTTGATTCGCGGCTATGTCAGCGCCAAGACCCATCCGCTGCTGGCGCCGCTGGTGCCCGCGCTGCACGACCTGCTCAAGGAATACGAGGCCGCTTCCGATGGCCGGGTGCGGGTCGAGTGGATTGATCCCGCCAGGGCGCCGGCACTGGAGGAGGAGGCCAATACCCGCTACGGCATCCGGCCCACGCCGTTCCAGGTTCAGGACCGCTATCAGGCGTCGCTGGTCAACAGCTACTTCGACCTGCTGGTGCAGTACGGCGACAGCTGGGAGACCCTGGGCTTCCGCGACCTGATTGAAATCCGGGTGCGCGGCGAGGCAGATCTCGACGTCCGCCTGCGCAATCCCGAGTACGACGTGACCCGCGCCATACGCAAGGTGCTGTACGCCTTCCAGAGCGGCGGCAACCCCTTCAACCAGATCGACAGCCCGGTGCGTTTCAGCGGCTTTATCTCCGCGGACGAAAAACTGCCCGCGGCCTTGCGCGCATTGCGCAGTGAGATGACCGAGGTGCTCGACAGGCTGGAGGCCCAGGGCGGCGACAAATTCAGTGCGCAGGTGGTCGACCCGGCCGCCGGCGACGGTTCGCTGGCCGCGGAGCTCAAGGCTGAGTACGGCTTTCTGCCCATGGCCGCGAGCGTTCTCGACACCGACACGTTTTATTTCTACATGGTGCTGGAGCAGGGCGAACGCAGCCTGCAGATCCCGCTGCCGGAGGACTTTTCCAAAGCCGGGCTTGAGCGCGGTATCGAAGCGGCACTCAAGCGCTTTGCCCGCGGCCTCACCAAGCAGGTGGCGCTGGTGGCGCCCCGGCCTGCCAACCCGTATCTGGGCGGCGGCATGGGCAAGCAGTTCGACAATCTGCGCCAGTGGCTGGGGGACAGCTTTGCCGTGGTGAGCACCGACCTGGCCAGCGGCCAGGTGCCGGCCGCCACCGATATCCTGGTGCTGGTGGCGCCCGAAGAACTCGATAAAAAGCAGCTGTTTGCCGTCGACCAGTTTCTGATGCGCGGCGGCACCGTGGTGATAGCCTCGTCGCCCTTCACGGCGCGGCTGGCCAACCAGCAGCTGATGGTGGCACCCCAGGAGTCGGGGCTGGAGGGCTGGCTCAAGCACCACGGCTTGCGCCTGGACCACACGCTGGTACTGGACACGCAGAACGCGGCATTTCCGATTCCTGTCACCCGCCAGGTGGGGGGTTACAGCTTTCAGGAAGTGCGCATGCTGGACTATCCGTATTTTGTCGACGTCCGCGGCGAGGGCCTGAACAGCGGGAGCCCGGTCACTGCGGATATCCACCAGTTGACGATGACCTGGGCCTCGCCCATCGAAACCACCGCCGGCGCCGAGGGCAAGCAACTGACGCCACTGCTGCGCAGTTCGGCGAACAGCTGGCTGTCCAATTCCACCGACGTCATGCCGCGGCTGCGCGCCGATGGCAGCAGTGGCTTCGTGCCGGAGGGCGAGCAGGCGGCGCGCAACCTGGGCGTAATACTGGAGGGGCGCTTCAGCTCGTACTTTGCCGGCCAGCCGTCGCCGCTGCTGGCGGTCGACGCCGCGCCGAATGCAAAGCCATCGGATGAAACAGACGACGAGCCGGCGCCGGAGCCGGTGATCAGCAGCGTGATCGAGCACTCGCCGGACAGTGCGCGCATCGTGCTGTTCAGCTCCAACGAGTTCCTGACCGACCAGACCCTGACTATGGCCGCGTCGGTCACGGGCACCGAGGAGCTGGCGCCGCTGCAGTTGCTGGTCAATACCCTGGAGTGGGCGGTGCAGGATGACGCGCTGGCGGGGATCCGCTCGCGGGCGCACTTCAACCGCAGCCTGCCGCCCCTGGCACCGGCCCGCCAGCAGCTCTGGGAGTATCTCAATTACGGTCTGGCGGTGCTGGCGCTGGCGGGACTGGGGTTGTGGGTACGCCTGCGTCGCCAGCGCCGCACAAAGCGCTACCAGGCGCAACTGGCGCAGTATTCCAATCAATCGGTCTGAGCAGTCAAAGAGGATGTGCAAGTGAAGAAGAAGACCGTGCAGTGGCTGGCGGCGCTGGCCGTGGTACAGCTGGGGCTGATCGCGGGGCTGTGGCTGTTGGAAACCAGGGGCGGCGACGTGCCGCGGGGCCCGTTGCTGAGCGTCGCCCAGGACGGCCTGCAAAGCCTGCGCATCGAAGCCGCCGGCCAGACACTGGTGCTGCAGCGCCGCGACGGCGCCTGGCAGCTCGCCGACAGCGGTTTGCCGGTGGCCGCCAACCGGTTGCACGCGGCGCTGGATGCACTGTCCAGTGCGGCGGCGGGATGGCCGGTGGCGACCACCGACGATGCCATCGCGCGCTTCGGGCTGGAGGCGGAAGCACCGCGCAAGCGCATTGTGCTGGCTGACGACGACAGCGAGCAGGTCTTGCTGCTGGGCGACGCTGCGGGTTTGAACAAGGTGTATGCGCGCCTCCCCGATGAGCACAAGGTCTACAGCCTGGCACTGGACGGTTTTGTCTGGTCCACGGCCGGCGATGACTGGCTAGACAAAACCCTGTTGCGGGTCGCCGAGCCGGAGACCGTAACCGGCGCCGACTACCAGTTGGGTCTCGCGCCCGCCGATGCCGGCGAGGCGGCGCGGCACTGGTGGCTCACTGACGCCGGGCCCGATGAGAAGCTCGACCCAAGCCGCGCCCAGCGCCTGCTGGATGTGCTGCGTGGGCTGCGTGTCGCCGGGGTTGCCAGCGGCGACTTGCCGGCGAACGCGGAGACCGAACTGACCGTGACCACCGCGGCGGGCGAACAGGTGCTCAGCCTGTACCGCAGGGCGCCCGATGAGCGCCCGGCACAGGGCGGCGCGCCGGCGCCGCAGTGGCTGATCACCAGTACTGCACAGCCCGGCGTGTTCGTACTGCCGGCGGGAAGCGCTGAAGTCCTGGCGTGGCAGCGGGCAGATTTATTGGCTGACCAGGTCGGCGAGACAGGCGGGGCGGCGGAGCAGGGTGAGCCCGTGCCGGGCCGCGGACAAAAAGGCGGGGGATGATTGTCCCGGCAGCGGAAATTGTGGTGTAGTGGCGCGCCGCTGAATACGCTTGCCCGGGTAGCCGTTTCCGATGTTTGCATTTTTTGAACGCCTGGTGGATCCCTTTCCACCGCAACACCCCAGTCAGCCCCCCGCCAGCCTGTACCAGTTCTGTCGTCACTACACCCGCGGGCTGGAGCGCTATCTGCTCGCGATGGCGCTGCTCACTGCCTGTCTGGCGACCGGTGAGGCGCTGCTGTACGGCATTCTCGGCAAGCTGGTGGACTGGCTGGCGGCCAGTGATCCGCGGACTTTTCTGCAGGACGAATGGCGCTGGCTGCTGGGCATGAGCGTGTTTGTGCTGGTGGTGTTGCCGACCATTGTGCTGTTGCAGTCGCTGATGGTGCACCAGACGCTGATCGGCAATTTTCCGATGTCGGTGCGCTGGCGCAGCCATCGCTACCTGCTCAACCAGAGCTATGCATTCTTCCAGAATGAATTCAGCGGCCGCATCGCCACCAAGGTGATGCAAACCGCGCTCGCGGTGCGCGAGTCGGTGATGAAGCTGCTGGACGTGATGCTGTTTGCCAGCGTGTATCTGCTGACCACCCTGGTGATGGTGGCCAGTGCCGATCTGCGCCTGTGCCTGCCGCTGCTGTTGTGGCTCGCCGGCTACGTGACGATTCTCGCCCGGATGCTGCCGCGGCTGCGACGCGTGGCGACGCTGCAGGCGGATGCCCGCTCGCTGATGACCGGGCGCATCGTCGACAGCTATACCAATATCCTCACCCTCAAACTGTTCAGTCATTCCCAGCGCGAAGCCGACTACGCCAGGCAGGGCATGAGCGAGTTTATGGACACCGTGCACCCGCAGATGCGCCTGGTGACGGTGCTCAACCTGCTGGTGTGGCTCAACAACATGAGCCTGGTGTTTCTCACCGGCGCGCTGGGCATCTGGCTGTGGATGGAAGGCGCGGCCAGCACCGGGGCCATTGCCGTGGCAGTGGCTCTGGCGATACGGCTGGTGGGCATGTCCCACTGGATCATGTGGGAAGTCAGCAACCTGTTTGAAAATATCGGCACCGTGCAGGACGGCCTCAACACCATCGCCCGACCGCAGACGGTCTCGGACGACAGCGGGGCAGCAGCGCTGCAGGTCACTGCGGGGCGCATCGATTTCAACCGGGTGTACTTCGCCTACAACGAGCGGGTGCCGGTGTTTGACGGGCTGGAACTGCATATCGCTGCAGGCGAGAAAGTCGGCATCGTCGGTCGCTCGGGTGCCGGCAAGTCGACCCTGGTCAACCTGTTGCTGCGTTTCTACGATATCCAGGGCGGCAGCATCACCATTGACGGCCAGGACATTCGCGGGGTGCAGCAGGAAAGCCTGCGCGCACGCATCGCGATGGTCACCCAGGACACTTCGCTGCTGCACCGCTCGGTGCGTGAAAACATCATGTTCGGCCGTCCCGATGCCAGCGAGGAACAGATGATCGAGGCGGCCCGGCAGGCCCAGGCCCATGACTTTATCCAGGCCCTGACGGACAGCAAAGGCCGGCGCGGCTATGACGCCCACGTCGGCGAACGCGGCGTGACCCTCAGTGGCGGACAGCGCCAGCGCATAGCGATTGCGCGGGTGCTGCTCAAGGACGCACCCATCCTGGTGCTGGATGAAGCGACTTCGGCGCTGGACTCGGAAGTCGAAGCCAGCATCCAGCACAGTCTCAATCAGCTGATGGCGGGCAAGACCGTCATCGCCATCGCCCACCGCCTGTCGACCATCGCAGCCATGGACCGCCTGATCGTCTTTGATGGCGGCCGTATCGTCGAGCAGGGCAACCACGCGCAGCTGATCCAGCAGGGCGGTGTCTACGCGCAACTGTGGGCACACCAGTCGGGGGGATTTCTGGGGCGTGAGTGAGGTGTGGGGGCACGGGTTGAAGGGGGCGGGGTCTGACGTCTGACGTCTGACGCTTGACGCAGGACGCAGGACGCAGGACGCAGGACGCAGGACGCAGGACGCAGGACGCAGGACGCAAGACGCAAGACGCAGGCGTCCAGCCCGCAGCTTCTGTCTACCATCACGTGTCCAGCCAAACCCTCCAAACTGGCAAAACGCACCACCCAAAGCGTCAGACGTCAGACATCAGACGTCAA
>JAVEVZ010000089.1:0-9921 GCA_034004805.1 Spongiibacteraceae bacterium
GGTGGCATTGCGAATCTTGATCACACCACTGGACGTAAACAAATGGCCGTTGCGCGCATTGCGGGTCGGCATCACGCAATCGAACATGTCGACCCCGCGCTGCACGGCCTCGAGAATATCCGCCGGTGTGCCCACCCCCATCAGGTAGCGCGGTCGGTCCTCGGGCAGCAGCGGCGCCAGGCCATCCAGCACCCTGAGCATGTCCTCCTTGGGCTCGCCCACCGACAGCCCGCCAATGGCGTAACCATCGAAGCCGATGGCCGCGAGACCCGCCAGGGATTCGGCGCGCAACTCCGGGTACATGCCCCCCTGCACGATACCGAACAGGGCCGCGCTGCTGTCACCGTGGGCCGTCTTGCTGCGCGCGGCCCATCGCAGAGACAGTTCCATGGAAGCGCGCGCCTCCTCGGGCGTGGCGGGGTAAGGGGTGCACTCGTCGAAGATCATCACGATATCCGCGCCCAGTACCCGCTGCACGGCGATGGACTCCTCGGGGCCAACGAACACCTTGCTGCCGTCAATCGGTGACTGGAAGGCCACGCCTTGCTCGGTGATCTTGCGGAGTTTGCCCAGGCTCCAAACTTGAAAGCCGCCGGAGTCGGTGAGGATGGGCCCGCGCCAACCGATAAAATCGTGCAGATCGCCATGGGCGGCGATAACCTCGGTGCCCGGCCGCAACATCAGATGAAAGGTGTTGCCCAGGATGATCTGCGCGCCGATCGCCTCAATATCCCGCGGCAACATCCCCTTGACGGTGCCGTAGGTACCCACCGGCATAAACGCCGGGGTTTCGACAACCCCGCGCGGAAATCGCAGGCGTCCGCGGCGGGCCAGACCATCACTGGCCTCGCGCTCAAACACCATGCGGCAAGCTCTAGTCGTACCGGTCATACCCACACCCTGCGCTTCATGCATCCACCTCGTCCATACGTGGCGTCCGCTGGGGAAACACCAGCATCGCATCCCCGTAACTAAAGAAGCGATAGCCCTGCGCCACCGCCTCACGGTAGGCCGCCAGTACCCGCTCGCGCCCGGCGAAGGCGCTGACCAGCATCAACAGCGTCGATTCCGGCAAGTGAAAATTGGTGATCAGCGCATCGATCGCGCGAAAGCGATACCCGGGGTAGATAAAGATATCCGTCTCACCCTCGAAGGCCTGCAGCTCCCCGCCCGCCGCTGCACTTTCCAGCGCCCGCGCCGCTGTCGTCCCCACCGCCACTACGCGGCCGCCCCGCGCCCGACAGGCGCGCACCTGCTCGCACAGCGCCGCACCGACAGACAGCCACTCGCTGTGCATGCGGTGCTCTTCAACCTGTTCGACCCGCATCGGCTGGAAGGTCCCCGCACCGACATGCAGGGTCAGAAAGCCATGTTCGATGCCACGGCTGGTACAGGCGTCGATCAGTGCATCGGTAAAATGCAGGCCGGCCGTGGGTGCCGCGACGGCGCCCTCCCGGCGCGAGAACACCGTCTGGTAGCGCTCGCGGTCCACCGCATCGTCCGGCCGGTCAATATAAGGGGGCAGGGGCATATGCCCCAGCCGCTCCAGCACCTGGAGCACCGTCTCGCCGACCGGAAACACCAGCTCGAACCAACTGCCGCGGCGCGCCGCCATGGTCACCGCAATATCCGCCGCGGCATCCGGGCGGGCCGCCAGCACGATCTGGCTGCCAGGCCTGGGCGCCTTGCTGGCGCGCACCTGGGTCAGCAGGCGCTGCTCGTCCAGCACCCGCTCCACCAGAATCTCAACCTGCCCACCACTGGCCTTGCGGCCGAACAGCCGCGCGGGAATGACCCGGGTGTCGTTGAACACCAGCAGGTCGCCCGGTGACAATAGCGCCGGCAGCTCGCCAAACTGCCGGTGCTCACAAGCCGGTCGCGCCGGATCCAGCACCAACAGCCGACTGTCCCCCCGCTGCGCAGGGGGGCGCCGCGCAATCAGCGCATCCGGCAACTCGAAATGGAAGTCACTGCGGTACATGAAACGTCGTTGAACAGGCTGGAGAAGGGGCGCAAAGCCTAACGGAATTGGGCCCCAGCGGCCACCGCCAAAAGATTTTTTGACGCCCCACCCACCATTGCTATAATGCCGCCTCTTTGCGCCCGGGTGGCGAAATCGGTAGACGCAGCGGATTCAAAATCCGCCGTTGGCAACAACATGACGGTTCGAGTCCGTCCCCGGGCACCATTAGTCGACGCAACGGCGCTGATAACGCAACATTTCGCCCCACCACAGCACAGCAGCACATGCCTGCAAAGCCAATCCCATTCGCCCTACCCCCAAACAACCTCTGCGCTTCACCCAGATCACTCGCTGTCAGACCCGTACGCGGCTCTCTGCAAACCCGCCCGGTGTACCTGCCGGGGGATATTCGGCCGCTGGACGACCATCGGGAACTACGCACTCTGCCACCTGTTCACTGGATTCCCTGAGCCACTAGCAGGCTGTTGAAAGTTATTTTCGAGACCCTCTTTAACGCCACCGATGCCACGCAGATAGTTTTCAGCAGCGCGCTGGACAGTAAACCTGTTACGATCCAGTCGGGTTTATTTGATGCGCGCATGGAAGCCGGCATTGGAGAGAAGTAATTGTCAGCCCACCATAAAACGAATATTAGTAAAGCTTCTAAGCGAAACCTTTTATTGATAATGGCTAGACAGATAACAGAGGGCGCAGGATATGCGAAAAGATGGTGCTGCATTACGTAATATTTTGATTATCGGGGCAACGATTATTGTGCTGGCGCTTGTCAGTGTATTGATTGCCAGATATGTCATTTAATTACACAGGGGATCTCGATGAAAAGACTATGTTTTCTATCGCCAAATATTGACCATGCTCGCCAGGTCGTCAAGGATCTGAAAAGCAATGGCATACCGGAAAAGCATATTTACGTGCTGGCAAAATACGGAATCGATATTGATGATCTTCCAGATGCCGGTCCGGTGGCTGACGACTTTCTGCCAGCGTATAAACGAGGACTGAAGCTGGGTGGCACGGCAGGGGTACTGGTTGGGTTGACGATGATGGCATTTCCTCCCTCGGGCATTGTCGTGGGAGGGGGGCTGGTGTTACTGACCGGACTCTGGGCAGCAGGTATTGGTGGAATCCTGGCCGGCATTGCCGGTGGGTCCTTCCCAAACTCCCGGCTCAAGTCTTTTGAATCCGCAATCGAGCAAGGCCAAATACTTATAATGGGGGACATACCTGACGATGAAGTTGAAAAGTTTGAGGCGCTTATTAAAAGGCTTGACCCGAGTGTCGATGTTGTAGGGATTGAGCCGCCTGACAGGCTCATTCCCTGACAGTTTATTCGGGTCTTTGCTCAGGCAATCTCTGAACGGAGCAAGCGGCGCCAAACGGGGCGGCGCGTCTCCGGAACGAGACGCGCAGAAAGCGGAGTTTATACAGGTATAGATAAAGATTCCGAGCATCGCCGAAACCCCGGATGTCGAGCGCAACAGCATTCAGGGGCTACTCAGAAAAAATAACGCGACAGATAAAGGTCTATAGGACTACGTACTGTCTCGGGAGGGATACCTCCCACCCGGCAGCTGAACTGCGCCTAAGTCCGCCATGCAAAGGCATGGTTAAAAACTGAAGGTCACACTTGACCACGATGTCCGCGGCGATGGCGCATACCCTGACCGCAACCGTATCTGCCGCCACCCGCCACACAGCGCTGAAACGCCGGTAGATGGCGCTGCTGCGAGGCAGCCTGGAGATGGGTCAACACCCGGCGGATATCAGGCTTTTCAATCACGGAGAGTAGCCGTTCGTACATGCCACCATTGGCTATCTCGGCCGCGACGCCCGCCTGGCACGCGGCCAGGAGGCTGGGGTAACGGTCGACCCGCCCAGACCAGGTGTTCTCCGGCACCGGCAATCCATAACGCTTATACAGCGCTAGCAGCGAGGTGATATGGCGCCTTTCAGCGTCACGAATATTGCTGAAGGGAGCTACTTCGCCAAAATCCTGAATGACCTGATCATAGGTGGAGCAGGCCATGTATTCGTCGTCGAGCGCCTCGTGAAGCGCCTTAATTTCAGCTTCGGTCAATGTGTCCATGTTATGTCCTTGCAGGCCAACAACCCTGGTCCGACAATAGGTCTCTCGCCACGCGTCTGTAAACTACAGATTGAACTAAAAAATGTAGTTGATCGCGAAAAAGCCATTGATCACATAGTTCTCATCAACGATGGGGCTGTCGACAACATCATCACCAAAAAATTCGACAGCGACATTCATGACTACCAGCCAGTCCGTCGTTATTTCGTAGAGTACGCCCATACCGACATCAACAGTTGAAGTGGAGTTCAGGCGATAGGCGGGCCTGACAGACGTAGCACGCTGCAGCGGCACGCCAAAATCGTGTTCGGCGAGGTCCTGTGACAGCCAGGTAAGCCCAACTTCCGGGGAAAACCTGAGGGTTCTCCATTGAAAGGATTTGTCTATCGCAACCCTCGCTTCCCCGCCGCCGATTCTACCCAGCACATCATGCCGGTAGCTTAGCGTCATACCGAAACCCGCTGGGAGTTGCGCCTCCAACGCAATTCCCGCCAGGAACGTGCTGCTGCGATCTCCCATGCCGCGGAGATATTCACTGTCGCCTTCCTCATAAACACCCGGCCGGTACTTCCCTGACGCGGCAAGCCTGAGATTGCCGGTCCCAAACAGACCAAAGCTCACATTCGGGCCCAGTACCTGCAAGCGACTGCCGTTGTACGTAATAGCAGGAATGACCTGGGTCACACCGCCATCGTAATCGCGATAGGGGCTACCGCGACCTATCGCGCCTACACCAAGTCCGATACGGCCACGCGTTCCAAGTGGTCGATACAAGGCGACGGTAAATTCACGCTGCTCGTCCTGCGCCAGAATAAAAACAGCCCGTGCGTAGCTGGGCGGGCCTTTAGGTGTGTAGTTATTTGAAAACCCCAAAGACTCTGTAGGGATGCCTATGAAATTCTTGTCGATCTTGCGATTGCCATTTTCGTCCAGATAAACCATCAGGGCATACTCGCCCGGCGAGACGTCCTTCAGGACGTAGGCATCGCTTCCATCCAGTGTGTAAGTCTCGAGCCGCGTCGGGTCGCGGATATCGCCAAAGGTATTGGCGGAATTGAACAGCGCAACGACGATCGTGCCCGACGCAGGCGCTGTTTCAAGCCGCACCGCAATGTCAGCGGCCAGTGCGCCCGTAACTGCCGAAGGCAGCAGCAGACCTGTAAGTGAAGCCGCCAACCATTTTCCTGGTTTCTTCATAATGAATTTCAATACATCCGACAAAGGTTGACAGGTTATTCGCTGACAAACCGGCACTGATTATCCGGCGACTGCGATAAGAGCGGCTAGCACACGCATCAGCCACCGACACTCGCGCGCACACGCAAATGCGGTGAGGCAATGCCATGACTGACCGCCTGGATTCTGCCTCCGAGTGGCTCACTCCGAAAATGTTGCGCCACCGCTCCCCGCCGTGTCATGGACTACGTCACTCACAATCCGCCCATCCACCAGATCAATTGTGCGGTCGCAAGTCGCTGACAAGCGCGGGTCATGGGTCACCAGCAGCACCGCACAGCCGCGCTCGCGGTTGAACTGGCGGAACAGTTCAAACACTTCGCCGGCGGTCTGGGTATCGAGGTTACCGGTGGGTTCGTCGGCCAACAGAAGTGCCGGTTCGGTAATCAACGCTCGGGCAATAGCTACCCGCTGCTGCTGTCCTCCGGAGAGCTGGCTGGGTCTTCTGTCGGCAAGTTTTTCCAGCCCCACGGCGGCCAGCAACTCGCGTGCGCGCTGCAGCGCCGCCTTGTCGGGTTTTCCCTCCGCCAACATCAACGGCATCAATATATTGTCGATAGCACTGAAGGCTTGAATCAGATGGTGAAACTGAAAGACAAAGCCAATGGCGTTACCGCGCAGCGCGGTGAGCGCGGCGTCGTCCAGCCCCTGCGTGGCCTGCCCGAGAAGATAAATCTCCCCACTGCTCGGCCTGTCGAGCAGACCAATAAGGTTCAACAGCGTACTCTTACCTGATCCGGACGGGCCGATAAGAGCTGCGAAGTCGCTGCGACCGATGACCAGATCAATGCCATGCAGGACTTCTATCTCATTGGGCATGCCGATGTTGTAGGATTTGCGCAGCGCCTGCAGCCGCAACACTTCGCTTACCCCGTCAAACATAGCGAATAGCCACCACGGGATCGAGGCCTGCTGCGCGCCGCGAGGGCAATGCTGCCGCCAGCACACCGGTAAAGGTCGCCAAAACAATCGCCAGCATCACAAGGGCCGGGGAAACGGGAATATAGAACAAGCCCGGCCCGAAACTGTTGAACATCCACACCAGCCCGTAACTGACGGCAATGCCCACGACCGAGCCCAGCAGACTGAACACAGCACCCTGGATCAGGAATACCCTGAGGATCTGCTGACGGGTAGCACCGGTGGCCCGCAGGATGCCGATTTCGCGGGTACGCTGCACGACGCTGACAGACAGCACACTGGCGATACCGAACGCGACCGATATGGCCACAAACACAATGATCATATTGGTGGATAAGCTCTGGGCGCTGAGGGCATTCATCAGTTGTGAGTTGGTCTCGATCCAGCTTTCCGCGTCCAGCGACGTAAGACGGCCAACCTGCGCGGCGACGCTGTCCGCATCGAAGATATCTGCCACCGTCATATCAATAACGGTGACGCCGCCAGGGAGGTTAAGTAACGACTGCGCCTGTTCGAGATCCAGATAAACATAGCGGGAATCGAGCTCACGCACGCCGAGCTCGAAGATACCGGCGATATTCACCACAGCGCTGTTCTGCTCGCCTGTTTCCAGCCGCAGCTTGCTGCCCACCCGCACCCCCAGATTGTCAGCCAGCAACCTGCCAATCATGGCATCGCCGGCGCCGACACGCAGCAGGCCACTGACCATGTATCGATCCAGCGGAATAATCTGCTGATAGCGTTCGACATTGATACCCATCAGCGCCACAGACTCCAGCGCCGCGCCGCGACGGGCAAATGCCGGCCCCGACACCAGTGGCGATACCGCCGTCAGAACCGGCAACTGATCCAGCGCAGCGCTGACCTGTTGCCAGTTATTGATAGAGCGCAGGCGTTGCGCGCGTTTATCCTCTTGCACCAGCTGCACGGTGCCCGCCGCCGCCGGTAGCAATACGTTAACCTCATCCGGCGACTGCAGGCGGATATGGGCCTGGGTGCCCAGTGTGCGTTCGATAATATTGGCTTGCAGCCCCTGTATCAGGGCCGTGATAAACACAATCACCGCTACACCTACGGCCACGCCCACCATGATCATCAGTGACTGCGCGCGCCCTTCGCGCAGAAAACCTATTGCGAGGGTCCACTCAATCCAAAACCTGCGCGGCGAGTACATCAGTCGAACTGCACCGGCAATTCATTGTGGCCGGCAGGGTCACCGGCGACCGGCGCAGCGATTCCCCTGAAACGCACCCGCGCCCCGTCAGCCACAGCAGCCGTGGCGTCTGCCAGTATGGCGTCGCCCTCGCGTAGCCCGGACACAATTTCCGTCATCGCCAGACCACGCAAGCCCAGCGTTACCTTCTGCCTTCGCGCCCTGCCATCGCGCAGCACCAGCACCTGTGCCTGGTCACCTCGCACATTGCTGAGCGCATCATTGGGCACTGCCAGCGCCCGCTGGCGTCGGCCGGTTTCGACATTGACCGACACGGTCATATCCTGCCGCAGAAAATCAGGTGCGGCGTCAACAGCCAGCCAGACCTCGACGGTGCCGCGTTGCGGATCAATGCTGGGGGCAATGAAGTTGATTCGGGCGCTAAACGGCCGGCTCGGATAGGCGTCAGTGACTACCACCGCGCGTTGCTGCAATGCCAGCCGCGACAGGTTTCTCTCATCGAATGGCACATGAATTTCAGTCCTGCCTTGGACGGCGACCGTGAAAAGCACGCGTCCGGGCTGCACCAGGTCGCCGGGCTCGACATTGCGGGTCAGCACGGTGCCTGCGACTTCTGCCCGCACTGTGGTTTTGGCCAGCTGCGCCTGCAAGGCTGCACGCCGCTCGCGCAACAGACTCTCTTCCACATTTCCCGGAGCCAGCGCCGCAGCTGCCAGGCGGGCGGTCTCCACTGCGCTGCGGGCCAGCGTCTCCGCCTGCTGGGCCTGCTCCAGGGCTTCGTTGGAAAGCAGCGAACGTTCGGCCAGCTCCCGCCGTCGCACCGTCTCACGTCGGGCCTGGGAAAGCTGTGATTCCGCGCGCCTGAGCGCCACCTCGGCCTGGGGGCGGGTGCTGCTCGCCAGTTCGGCCAATGCCGCTTCAGCCTGGCGCAACTGGGCTGCGATATCATCCGCCCGCAAAACCAGAAGCGTGTCGCCGGGCATAATCGTGTCACCTTCCTGCACCCGACGGTCCAGCACCACACCGGTGATTTCACTGCCAATCTGCGCGCGCGACTCTGTGACGACCCGCCCGGTGGCGACCACGGTCTGCACCAGTGGCACCGCGCTGATCACATAGCCCGGCAGCTGCGGCCCCTGCCACCAACGCAGCGCAGCATAGGCCAACGCGAGCACTACAGCGGCCAGCACAAGCACAGAGGGGTAGCGGGTCCAGCGCACAAGGGGTCTCCGGGTTAGGGCCATAGAACGATATGCATGCCTTCCAAGGGGCGCAGTATGACCATAGAAGGGGCCGGCCTCCTATACAATCCGGCGTTGCCATAAAGCGATTGGCCTTCGGCCAAGTACAGCCTGAGTCAATTTCCCGGACGCCTCCTCGCCCGGCCTGCGCACCGAGGCCCGCGCTGCTGATCATCGGTTCCATCGGTTTCACCAGAAACGCGCGCAGCGCCCGCATGGGGACTCATCGGTATACGCCACCTGTTCCTTTCCGGATGATTGTATCGGCCGCGCGGGCTCCCGGTCAGTTACCATGGACCACAACATTGATGACAGCCAGGCACATCGTGATCCTGTGTCCATTCCCTGCAGAGAGACCCTGCCATGACCCCTCATGACCTCGTTGAGATCGAGTTGATCAAACAATTAAAGGCCCGCTACTGCATGCTGATGGACCAGAAGCGCTGGCTCGAGTGGGGAAATGTGTTCTGCAAAGACTGTACGATCGATACCACTCAGGACGGCGCTCCGCTGATTCACGGCCGCCAGGCCTTTATTGATTTCCTGGCGCCGATGCTGCAAGAGGTAAAGACCTGCCACCACGGTCATATGCCAATCATAGAGCTGACCAGCGCCACAACCGCAGTGGGTACCTGGGCCATGGAAGATATGCTGTGGTTTCCTGAGGGCCACGCGCGGCGCTCTCTCTGGGGCGTCGGCTGGTATTTCGAGAAGTATCGGAAGGACAGCGACGGCCAGTGGCGGATCCTTGAGCTGAAGCTGCGCAGGACCCGCGTCGAAGTCGACGGCAGGGAGGTCTTCGCAGCCGACACGCCCCCTCGCGGCCCCCATTGATCAGGCCATCAGGCTGTTTATCCGGATGCCTCGGGGCCGAACATCACCACAGCCCGCAGGCTCTCGCCACGACGCATCAGGTCAAAACCCTCGTTGATAAGCGCCAGAGGCAGGCGGCGAGTGACCAGGCTGGCGAGATCCAGCCGCCCCTCCAGATGGTCCTGCAGCAGCAGTGGGAGCTGACTGCGGGTCTTGACGTTGCCCAGGAAAGAGCCCATCAGGCTGCGCCCCATAAGCAGACTGTCAGGCGGCACCGGCAAAACCTCGCCCTGGGGAGGCATGCCGACCACTACGGCCACGCCACCGCCCGGATGCACCATTTCCAGGGCCTGGCACATGAGTCGCACATTGCCTACGCATTCGAAACTGTAATCGGCGCCGCCAGAGGTCAGTTCCCGCAGCACCTCCACCATATCTCCATCGACTTCCAGTGGATTGATAAAGT
>JAVEVZ010000090.1:0-9915 GCA_034004805.1 Spongiibacteraceae bacterium
GTGGAGCGGCTCGATGTTCGAGTACCTGATGCCACTGTTGCTGATGCCCAGTTTTGAAAACACTCTTCTGACGCGCACCTGTCGTACGGTGGTTGAGCGACAGATTGCCTATGGGCGCGAGTATGGTGTGCCCTGGGGCGTCTCCGAAGCGGGCTACAACGCCCGTGATATCAACCTTGTTTACCAATACCGGGCGTTTGGTGTGCCGGGTCTGGGACTGAAGCGTGGTCTGGCCGATGATCTGGTGATTACACCCTATGCAAGCGCCCTGGCCCTGCTGCTGCGTCCGGTGGCCGCATGCGACAACCTGCGTCGGCTGGCCGATATCGGAGCAATGGGCGACCTGGGGTTTTTCGAATCACTGGACTACACGCCGGCACGGCTGTCGGAGGGAGCCCCGTTTGCGCTGGTGCAGTCCTATATGGCGCATCATCAGGGAATGATACTCACGGCATTGTCGGCCGCGCTCAATGACTGGCCGCTGCAAAAGCGATTTCTGCGGGAGCCCATGTTTCGGGCAAATCGTCTGCTGCTGCAGGAGAAGGTGCCGGCCGCCTTGCTGGTGGATGCGGACACGCTGCGGCCCGATGACGTCCCTGAGCTGAAGGTTGCGCCGGGGGTAAGCGCCAGTGTGATCACTCAGCTGGATACCAGTGTTCCGCAGCTGCAACTGCTGTCCAACGGTCGCTACCACGTGCTGATTTCCCAGACGGGAGGCGGTTACAGCCTGTGGGGTGAGCAGGCAGTGAATCAATGGCGGGAAGATCCTGTCTGTGATCAGGACGGCATCTTCTGTTACGTGCAGGATCTCGATCGTACTTTGCTGTGGTCCGCCAGCATGCAGCCGACTCGCGTTGCCAGCCACGACTACGAGGCGATCTTCAGCCAGGCCGGCGCGGAATTCAGGCGCCGCGATCACGGCATTGAAACCCATACACATGTCGCCGTATCAGCCGAAGACGATATTGAACTGCGCAGCATCACCGTCACCAACTACAGCGGCGCACGTCGGCGTCTGGCCCTGACCAGTTATCTGGAGTGGGTGCTGACGCGGCAGTCTGACCAGTCGGCCCATCCGGTTTTTAACAAACTGTTTGTGGAGACAGAACAGGTAGCCGAGTGCCAGGCGATCCTGGCGCGCAGACGGCCGCGCTCGGCCGACGAGCACACCCCAACTTTCTTTCATTTGATGGCAGTCGCCGAACCCGATGCCGGCGGTTTCAGCTTTGAAACCCGGCGGAATATCTTTGTGGGTCGCAGCGGCTCCCTGGCGTTTCCGGCGGCGCTGGCCACTGGCACGGAACTGGCCAATGGGGTCGGTGCGGTGCTTGATCCGATTGCTGCAATCCGAAGGGAGCTGGTGCTGGAGCCAGGGCAAAGCATCAGGGTCGATATGGTCACCGGCGCGGCCGATGACCGGGAAACCGCCAGGACGCTGGTCGAACGCTACGCCACGGGAGGCAGCGACAAGCGTGTGTTCGACATGGCCTGGACCCGCGAGCAGGTCATCGGCCATCAACTCGGGTTGGGTGTGAGAGATAGGAAATTGTTTGCCCGGATGGCCAGCTCGGTGGTCTATTGTGATCCGCAGGCCCGTGTACACCGCATGTGGTCCGTCCCTGCGGCCGGGCAGTCCGGGCTATGGAAATATGGCATATCGGGTGACCTGCCGATTGTATTGCTGCGTGTTGGCAGTGCGCGTGAATTGCCACTGGTGCGGCAGATGCTGGTAGCACACAGCTACTGGCGCATGCATGGCATACGTGTTGATCTGGTGATCTGGAACGAAGATGTGTCCGGATACCGCCAGGAGTTACAAGACCGCATCATGGGCCTGATCGGATCCAGTATCGAAGCGTCGACTCTGGACAGGCCCGGCGGCGTGTTTGTCCGTCGCGCTGAGCTGCTGGCCCAGGATGACCGGGCTCTGTTGCTGGCCTCGGCGCGCATCGTCATCAACGGCAAACACGGCCCCCTGAGCGATCAGTTGCCGCGCCAGTCCGTTCTGGCGTCGATGCCAGCGCCGCTGATGGCGCGGCCACTGGTCGGCACAGTGCAAGACGGCATGGAAAAGGTGGTGGAGGAATTGCGCCTGTTCAACGGCACCGGCGGCTATTCTGCCGATGGCCGCGAGTACGTGATCTGCTTACCCCCCGGCCAGGACACACCTCGGCCATGGGTCAATGTGCTGGCCAGCCCCCACTTCGGGAGCGTCATTTCCGAGCGCGGCAGTGCCTATACGTTCGCTGACAATGCCCATGAATTCCGCCTGACACCCTGGGGTAACGATCCGGTGCTGGATTCCGGTGGCGAGGCATTCTACCTGCGCGACGATGACGATCTGTTGTACTGGTCTCCCACCGCGTGGCCGGTGCGCGGCGTGGGCACTCATGTGGCGCGACATGGCTTTGGCTACAGTGAGTTTCATACCGTGCAGCATGGCATCGAAAGCGATTTGACCGCGTTTGTGGCCGTGGATGCCGCTGTGAAATATTCCGTGTTGAAGATGCGCAATGTCGGTACACGCGACCGCAGCCTGTCGTTGTTCGGCTATGTGGAATGGGTGCTGGGTGATCACCGCGCGCGCATGGCTCCGCACATTCGCAGCGCGATCGAGCCCCGCGGTTGCGCCGTTCTTGCATGCAACAGCTTTAATGACGACTTTTCAGGTCGGAGAGGCGTGTTTGCCATGAGCGCCGAGGGCACGGCCACCGCAGACCGCAGCGAGTTTATCGGTCGCAACGGCAGTCTGACGCAGCCCGCCGCGCTGTGCCGCCAGGACCTTTTGGGCCGCTTTGGCGGCGGGCTCGACCCCTGCGCGGCACTCAAGAGTGCCTGGTCTCTCAAGCCGGGCGAGGCGTGTGAGGTGGTCTTCGTGTTAGGAGTTGCCAATGATGCTGTGCAGGCGCGAGCCCTGTACCGCGAACACGCCACGCCGCAGCGTGCCGCCAGGGAATTGGACGCGGTCAAGGCGCGCTGGAGCAAGCTGCTCGGTACGGTCGATGTGCGCACCCCGGATGCGGCTACCAACCTACTGCTCAACGGCTGGTTGACCTACCAGGTAATTGCCAGCCGGCTGTGGGCGCGCAGCGGCTTCTATCAGTCCGGGGGAGCGTACGGTTTTCGCGACCAGTTGCAGGACAGTGTGTCATTGCTGGACGTGGATCCGGGTTTTGCGCGTGAGCAGATTCTGCGGGCCGCAGCGCACCAGTTCAGTGAAGGTGATGTACAGCACTGGTGGCATCCCCCGCACGGTCGTGGCGTGCGCACGCGCATTTCAGACGATTATCTCTGGCTGCCCTGGGCGGTGGCACAGTATGTGGAAGCCAGCGGTGACCGCGGGATACTCAACACCGCGGTGCCTTTCCTGGATGGTCGCAAACTCGAGCCTGATGAGGAGTCATGGTACGACGTTGCCGAACCGGGGAGCTACGGCAGCATTTACCAGCACTGTACGCGTGCGATTCTGCACGGCTTGCGTTTCGGTGAGCGCGGCTTGCCGCTGATGGGGGGCGGCGACTGGAACGATGGCATGAACCTGCTTGGCCTCGAAGGGCGCGGTGAGAGCGTGTGGCTGGGCTTTTTCCTGATCGATGTGCTGCGCCGCTTCGCTCCGCTGGCGGCTGCATACGGCGATCCGATCTTTGAAATGCGGTGTATCGAGGAAGCTGCCGGCCTGGCGCAGCGCATCGAGAATACAGCCTGGGATGGCGCCTGGTATCGGCGTGCCTGGGCTGATGATGGACAGGTGGTGGGTTCACGCGATAGCGAGGAATGCCGCATTGATTCGTTGCCGCAGAGCTGGGCCGCGTTGACCGGCACCGGAACCCTGGAGCGCCGCGAGCAGGCACTGGACTCGACCATGGAGCTGTTGGTGCGCAGAGACCATCGCCTGGTGCAATTGTTTGACCCTCCTTTTGATGATGGTCCGCTTGAGCCCGGCTACATCAAGGGTTATATCCCGGGTATTCGCGAAAATGGCGGGCAGTACACCCATGCTGCGGTATGGCTGGGCATGGCATGCGTCACACTGGGGCGCTGTGAGTCGGCATGGGAAATCCTGGATATCATCAACCCGATCAACCACGCGCGGGACAGGGCAGGGGTAGAGCGCTACCAGATCGAACCCTATGTGCTTGCCGCGGATGTCTATTGGGCCGATGCGTATCGCGGACAGGGGGGCTGGTCCTGGTACACCGGTTCGGCGGGCTGGCTGCGTCACTTTATGCTTGAATCACTGCTCGGCCTGGTAGTCAGGGATGGCTGGCTGAGTGTGCGTCCGTGTCCGCACCCGCAATGGCACGAGTACCGTTTGCATTACCGTTTTGGCAACAGCCTGTATCGTATTGTTGTGATGCGCCAGGACGACAGTCAGACCGCGCCAGGGCTCACGCTGGACGGCCAGCCCGTTGCCGGTGACAGCATCGAACTGGTCGATGATGGACTTACTCATCACCTGCAAAAGGTGTTGGCGAATCATTGACAGGTGTTGCCGACGCGGCCCTCGCGCGCTGAAATAATGCCTGCTCGCGGACTTTTTATGCTGCATCAAGCTTGGTGTTACAGGCTGACCCGAGGCATCCAGCGCTCGCCACATCTTCCACCCGTTCGGGTTTGTTCCTGTCAGGTTCCTGTGGTCTGGCCCAGGCGCTGGCGTTTGGTGTGAATGTCATCGAGCAGGGCGTGCCAGGCATCCGAGAACTTGTCGGCTCCAGCACGCTGTAATTGAGTGGCCAGTGCCTCGATATCGATACCGGCGTCGACAAAGCGCGCGAGGGTTTTTTCTGCCGTCGCAGCATCCCGCGCTAACGTGTCGGCGAGCTTGCCATGATCGGCAAAAGCCTTGAGGGTCGCGTCAGGGAGGGTGGTGATGGTATCCGGCGCAGCCAGGGCCTCAACGTACAGCGTATCGGATGTCGTCGGATCCTTGTTGCCGGTACTGGCCCACAGCAGCCGCTGTGGTTGCACGCCGTGCCCCATCAGCTTTTGCCAGCGCGGTGTCTCACAAAGATCCCGGTAGGCCGCATAGGTTTGGCCGGCAATCGCAATGCCCAGCCTGCTCTTGAGTTCGGCCGGTACCTTGTCGGCCACGGCCACGTCCCAGCGACTGATAAATACTGAGAGCACCGAGGTGATGCGCGGGTCCAGCCCGGCATCAATCCGGCGCTCTACGCCGCGCATCCACGCCTCGGCCGCAGCCAGCGTTTGCTGCATCGAAAACAGCAGCGTTACATTGATGGGTACTCCGGCAAAGACCGATTCCTCAATGGCCGTGCAGCCGGCCTGGGTACCAGGAATCTTGATAAACAGGTTGTCGCAAGCGGCCCGCCTGTGTAGCTGGCCAGCGGCGATTCTGGTGGCGTCGGCCTGGTCCGCCAGGAGCGGAGAAACCTCCAGTGACACCCAGCCGTCCACGGCCCCGGTCTGCTGGTGAATATCGGCAAACAAGTCGGCGGCACGTTTCAGATCATCTATCGCCAACTCGAAGAACAGATCCTCGTCGCTGGTGGCATTGCTGGCGCGGATGGCGCTGTCGTAGACAGCGCTGTCGGCGATTGCCTGCTTGAAGATCGATGGATTGGATGTGAGCCCGGTGACATCGAAATTGTCCCGGTAGCTCGCGATAGTGCCGTTGTCGAGCAGTGTTCGGGCAATGTTGTCCAACCACAGGCTCTGGCCGAGATCGTGCAGTTGTCGAGTGGGCTTCATGGATTCCCCCCCGCGCCGTCGCGCGTTGCTGACACCTACTTCAGGGATTTCTGTCGCTTACCGTGCTCCTTGCCCGGGATTGTGCTGTCGGCGGCCGATTTGCCGTCAGCGGGTGCGAGGGCCTCTGCCGGGCACTGGAGGCGTGCCTGCAGGGCAATGATGACATGATCGACGCTGTCGTCGAATACGCTGGCGGCGGACCTGGGCAACAGGTACCGCATGATCGCGGCGACCCGCGCGGCGTCCGCCTCGGGCAATTGCGCGATATCCTCGGGGCTGACCTGAAACCCTGATTGCCGCGCGGCGGTTTCCATAAAGATGCTGGCGACGAGGGTGTTGGAGGTCCATTGCACCGCCGTGGCCAGGGCCGGGCCACGGAAGCCGGCGTCGCTGAGCAGGCGCGCCAGTACGCTGATCTGGCCCAGCCAGGCGCTGGCGATATGAGCCTGCCAGCCCAGCACGGCGAACAGCCCGGGATATTTGAGAAAGTGGCGGCGGGTGGCGGTGGCCAGCGCCCGCAGCTGGGTCTCCCAGGTTGCGTCGGCGGGAATCTCCGGCCGCAGGCCCTCCAGGATGCGCGCCGCCACCGCCTGCAGCAGCGCATCCTTGTCGGCGATGTGGCCATAGATGGCCATGGGGGTAATGCCCAGCGCGCGGGCCAGGCGATGAAACGACAGGGGTTCGCCGGGGACCGCCAGTACCAGTTCCACCGCCTTGTCGACGATCTTTTCCCGGGACGTCTTGGCAGGGCGCCCGCGGCGTTTGCCGGCGTTGCTCAAAGCTTGCGCCAGCGCGGTGCGCGACCTTCCTGGAAGGCCTGCATGGACTCTTCCATGCAGCCGGTGAAGTAGCCCAGCACCTGGGTGCGGTTCTCCAGCTCCATGGCGTGGCGCAGACTGGGCGCGTCGATATTGGCCCACAGGCCCTTCTTGGTCATCCACACCCCGTACTCGCTGTTGGCGGCAATGGCGCGGGCCAGTTCCAGCGCGGTGTCGGCAAGCTGCTCCGGCGCAACCAGCCGGGACACCAGCTGCATCTGGCGGGCCTCGTCGGCATCGAACACGCGGCCGGTCAGCATCAGCTCGGCGGCGCAGGCGGCACCGACCAGACGCGGTAGGAAATAGCTGGTGCCGACGTCGCAGGATGACAGCCCGGTCTTGATAAACACCGCGCCGAACCTGGCGTTATCGGCGGCGACGCGGATATCGCAGGCCAGTGCAATCGCGAGGCCACCGCCCACCGCCGCGCCGTTGACCGCGGCGATCACCGGTTTGTCGCATTCGTGAATGGCGAGCATCAGTTCGGCGAGGTATTCCTGGTACTTGTAGACGTAGCCCAGCTGGCTCATGCCCTCGGTGCCGGGCACCGAGCCCGCGCCGGCGTCGCTGGCCTTGAGGTCCGCGCCGGCGCAAAAGCCCTTGCCCTCGCCGGTGAGTATCACCACCCGCACCTCGCGGTTGCGGTTGAGGCCGCGCATGATGCCGGTCAGCTCACCGATCAATGCTTCATTGAGGGCGTTGAGGCGCTCGGGCCGGTTCAGGCGCAGTTCGAGGATGCCGTCTTCGAGGGTGGTTTGCAGAATGGTCGACATGGGTGGTGCTCCAGAAAGCCGGCGCGGCCATCGCTAACCCGGTCAAGTCCGGGACTCGATCGCACAGCCTGACAATAGAAAAACTATACGGCATATAGTAATTTTCCCCGGGGATGCCGTCGAGGCTTTCGGGCGTCGCCGGCAATGCCCGGCGACTGGCCAGGCGGCAAACAAAAACACAAGCAGCAATCAGAGTGGAGAGCGGGTTATGACAACGGTGGATCTGAGCGGCAAGGTGGCGCTGGTGACGGGGGGCAGCCGGGGCCTGGGCAGGGCGATCTGCCTGGGGCTGGCGGATGCCGGTGCCGATGTGGTGGTCGCCAGCCGCAAGCTCGACAACTGCCAGGCGGTGGTCGGCCAGATCGAAGCCAGGGGGCGGCGGGGCCTGGCGGTGGCGGCACATGCAGGCCGCACGGAGGATCTCGACGCCCTGATCGAAGCCGCGTATGCGCGCTTCGGGCGCGTCGATATCCTGATCAACAACGCGGGCACCAACCCGGTGACCGCCGGGCTCTCGGACCTGAGCCCCGAACTGTTCCAGAAGGTGTTCGAGGTCAACACCAAGGGGCCCTGGTACCTCGCGTCGCGGCTGGCCCCGCGCATGGGCGGGCACGGCGGCGGGGTTATCGTCAACGTGATCTCGGTATCGGGCCTCAAGCCCTCGCCTTATCAGGGCTTCTATGCCGCCAGCAAGGCGGCCCTGAACGCCCTGACCAAAGTCATGGCCGCGGAGTGGGCGCCTCTCAATATCCGCGTCAACAGCCTTGCACCCGGCAGTTACCACTCGGACCTGTTCGACAACTCCGCCGCGGCCATGCCGGGTTTTGCCGAGGGCGCCCGGGACGCTTCGCTGCAGAAGCGCATTGCGGAAACCGAGGAAATTCTCGGCCCGATCCTGTATCTGGTCAGCGATATGTCCGCCTATACCACCGGCGCGACGCTGGTCAGCGACGGCGGCCTGATGGTGCGCTGAAGCGCCAGTGCGACAAAAACAGTGGGCAGAGAACGAGCCCGGGCGGAAATAAAAAAGGGCGGAGACCGCTGTGGTATCCGCCCTGGGATGGTTACCAGCCCGGCGTTGCAGGCAGTGCTTCAGTCCAGCGTGCCGAACATTTTGTCGAACAGCAGCGTGATGCTGGCGTAGTTGCCCTTGTGCATGTTCTCGTGATGCACATCGTGCTTGGCAGCGATCCAGTGCAGGGTCTTGAAGGGAAAGTAGGGCAGATCAATATGCACATGATTGATCACATTGAGGTGGAAATAGATCAGGGTTGCCACGCCCGCTGACACGGCGTGCAGCTGGTGTTCGGGCATGGCCAGTCCGTAGCCGATCATGGTGAGCGCAAACAGGCCCAGCCCCATCAGGGTTTCGACCGGATGCACGTAATCGCCGTCGATGGTGCTTGGCTTGCGCGCCTGGTGATGAACCGCGTGGACCCGGCGCAGCTTGCCCTGGCCGTGAAACAGGAAGCGGTGCATCAGGTAGTAGAAGAAGTCGTAGATCATCAGCACGGCAACCACGTCTACAATCACCAGCCACCACGCACGTGCCTGAAGCGTCAGCAGCAGGGGCGAGACAATCAGAATAAAGAACAGGGCCACCAGCATGCCGGTCCGCTTGGACACCCGGGTGGCGTCGATATATTTCTGCTGGGCCATCTTGGGCGCATCCATCGCCTGGTTGATTTCCAGTGTCCGGCGCATGGCGGGGATCTGGAAAATCAACGGGCGCGCTATCGCTGTGAGGCCGATGACGATGCCCAGAAACACCAGTACCGGCAGAATCATCTCGTAGAACATGGCGCGAGCTCCTGATTGGACGACAACTACAAAACGGGGCTGATGGAATAAAACATTTATAGTGTAATGTTTTTTGTCGACTTTTGCATCTGTGATGCTAGCGCAGCGTCGCATAAAAAAGCGTCTTGCCCGGTGAAATAAAAACCTTTTTAAATCAATTTGTTATGGTTTTTCGGTGGTATGGGGCAGGGCGCGCGGGGGTTGCTGGCGGACCGTTTGGGGCTGGCCGCCGCCCGTTTATCGGCCGCAGCAGGCCCGTTGACGCGCCGGGAGAGGCCCAGCCAGTGGCGCGCGGTGCTCGCTGCTGCCGGGTCGCGGCCTGAGCTTTTTCCGGGCTTCCTTAGACCGGCTGTGCCCGATTGCGCTAGAATCCCGCGCTTTCCCGCCGACCCATGAGCCGACCGATGCTGGAAGTTGCACCGATCCGACACCGTATTACCGACCTCGCAGCGCGCACTGACGCGTTGAGGGGGTATCTTTGACTACCCGGTCAAAAAGGAACGACTCGCAGAAGTAGAGCTGGAACTCGGGGAGTCCTCGGTCTGGGATAACCCCGACCGCGCTCAGGCACTGGGTCGCGAACGCGCCGCCCTGGAAGCGGTGGTGGAAGTGATCGACACGCTGGATGCCGGTCTCAAGGACATGGGCGAGCTGCTGGAGATGGCGCTCGAAGAGGATGACGCTGACACAGTAGCGGGCATCGAGAGCGATCTCGATACGTTGGATGCCCAGCTTTCAGCACTCGAATTCCGGCGCATGTTTTCCGGCGAGATGGACCCCAACAACGCGTACCTGGATATCCAGGCCGGCTCCGG